>NZ_JBSFDD010000008.1:86781-298333 GCF_053593715.1 Streptomyces sp. NPDC002125
CAGCACGCCGGACCAGGTACGCCGACGCGGGCGCAAGCACGCCGGACCAGGTACGCCGACGCGGGCGCAAGCACGCCGGACCAGGTACGCCGACGCGGGCGCAAGCACGCCGGACCAGGTACGCCGACGCAAGCCAGGCAGCCGGACACCGCGGGCGGCGAGTCCGTCTGCTCAGGCCTCCGCGGGCGGCGAGCCCGTCGGCTCAGGCCTCCGCGGGCTGGCGGACGTTTGCGTTCACCCAGTCGACGATCGAGGCGGTCGTCGCGCCCGGGGTGAAGATCTCCGCGACGCCCTGCTCCTTCAGCGGCGCGATGTCCGCCTCGGGAATGATGCCGCCGCCGAAGACCTTGATGTCCTCCGCGTCGCGCTCCTTCAGCAGCTCGATGACCTTGGCGAACAGAGTGTTGTGCGCACCGGAGAGGATCGAGAGCCCGACGGCGTCGGCGTCCTCCTGGATCGCCGTGTCCACGATCTGCTCGGGGGTCTGGTGGAGCCCCGTGTAGATGACCTCCATGCCCGCGTCCCGCAGCGCCCGTGCGATGACCTTGGCCCCTCGGTCATGGCCGTCGAGGCCCGGCTTCGCCACCACCACACGGATCGGACCGGTCACACCCATCAATGCCTCCACATGCGTCTCCCGCGCCTGGCGGCCCGGGGATGTGAACGAACGTTATCCACAGCATCCCGCACGGCGTCGTTTCGCGGTGGACCGGGAGGGGGAAATCACACATGGGACATGTTCGCCAAGCGTCGTTCCCCGCATCGAGCGGCCCACGGGCCTCGCGGAGACCGCCGCCAGGGGAGCCGCAACGAGGTCGCCGTACCACCGCGCCGTCAGCCGCACGGCACGGTGGTACGGCCCCCGGCCGCACCAGAGCCGCCGACCGCCTCCGCAGCGACCCGATGAGGGCGTACGGGGAAGGGAGCCGCCTCCCCCGCATGCCAGTGCAGGAGGTCGGCCATGAAGGTCCTGTCCTTCCTACCCCTACTGCTGCGCAGCACCTGTCTGCGCCCCGCCTGGCTGTCATCGACGCTGGTCAGAGCCACCGCGCTGGAGCTGGTGATCCTGGCCGGGCATGTACTCATCTACCCCTCGGGCCTCACCCCCGAGCGCCGCGGCCCCGCACCCGAGCCCGGCGACGGCGACGGGGACGGCGCCCAGGGCGGCACGGGGGACGGCTCCGGCGACGGCGCCGGGCTCGGCGCGGCCATGGGGCCGGACACTTCCGACGGAATCACCCGTTCGGCCGACACGACCGCGCTGCCCACCAGCATCGGCGAGCATCCACCCGTCGTCCTCCTGCACGGTTTCATCGACAACCGCTCCGTCTTCGTGCTGCTGCGCCGCTCCCTGGCCCGGCACGGCTGGCGCCATCTGGAGTCGCTCAACTACTCGCCGCTGACCTGCGACATCCGCACGGCGGCCGAGCTGCTCGAACGCCACGTCGAGGAGATCTGCGCCCGCACGGGGCATCGCCGGATCGACATCGTCGGCCACAGCCTCGGCGGCCTGATCGCGCGGTACTACGTGCAGCGGCTCGGCGGTGACCGGCGGGTGCGCACCCTCGTCACGCTCGGCACCCCGCACAGCGGCACGGCGGTCGCCCCGCTGGCCGGCGCGCACCCCATCGTCCGCCAGATGCGCGGCGACTCCGATCTGATCGCGGAACTGCGCCGCCCCGCCCCGGGCTGCCGGACGCGGTTCGTCAGCTTCTGGAGCGAGCTGGACCGGGTGATGCTCCCGGTCGAGACGGCCTGCGTCGACCACCCCGACCTCGACGCCGTGAACGTGCGCGTCACCGGTATCGGTCATCTCGCGCTTACGGTCCATCCGGCCGTCGCGTCCGCGATCCGTCAGGCACTCGAGTCCGACGGTGCGGCCATCAACGTCCCGGGAGCCGCTTCCGTCGCCTGAGCGGGACCGCTTCCGTCGCCTGAGTGGAGCCGCCTCCGCCGCCCGAGCGGGACCGTCTCCGCCGCCCGAGGCCGTCCCCCCGCACGCCCAAACCCCCGGAAAAATAGAACTACTTTCGAACATAGAGCCAAGCCTGGCTCCGCCGTCCACCGAAAGGCGTCCGATTGCCCGTTTCCTGAGGGGCCGGAAGCCGCCGAAGATTGTCGTCCCCTCGTACTGCCGGGTACAGTCGCGGCCACTGCTCACCCCGGGATCCCCCACCGGACCCCGGAACAGGTCCTGCTGCCGAGGCGAGAGAGAAGTTGGTGAACGACCAGCACCCCCACGCCGGGTATGCCGGATACGACAGCCATTCCACCGGCTTCGACACCGACCCGCTCTTCGGAACACTGCCGGGTCAGCACGACACCAGCCCTGAGACGGCGTACGGCAGCGGTTACGCCACGGCGTACGACAGCAGCGGCTACAGCGCTTACGACGCCTCCCCGTGGGAGACCGGAGCGCATCAGCAGGCCTCGTACGACGCCTACGGCGCGCAGGCCCACCCGCAGGCGCCGCAGGGTTACGACACCACGGCGGCCTGGATGCCCGAGGACGGGATCCCCGCGCAGGCCCCCGCCCCGGACGCCACGGGCCAGTGGGACACCAGCGGCTGGGACCACACCGGCCAGGCCGACCAGTGGGCGACGGGCGACACGGGCGCCTTCCCCACCACGACCTTCGACACCACGGCCTACGCGACCGGCACGTTCGCCGTCCCCGCCTTCGAGGGCACGGGATACGAGGGCTTCGAAACCGCCGACACCGGTGCCTACGACGCGACCGCCTGGAACACCGGCGCCACGCCCGAGACCACGGCGTACGCACCCGAACAGACGTCGTATCCCGCGCACGAACACCAGTCGGCCGCCTACGCCCCGTACGAAACAGCCGAGTTCGGCGCGCACGACGCCCGCGGTCACGATGACACGCCCGGCCTGCACGACACGCTCGGCGCCCACGACACGACAGCTGACGCCTACGACGAGGCCCCGGTGGCCGACGAGGCCGATCCGCTGCCGGACGTCATCGATCTCACCGCGGGCCACGCCTCCGGGGCCGCCTCCACCGCCGCCCGCCCGGTCGGCCGGTCGGCCGCCCCGCGTGGCGGAGGCCGAGGACGGCGGCGTACCCCGGCGAAGCGTTCCGCGCTCCTCACCGTGGCCGTGCCCTCCGCCTGCGTCATGAGCGTCGCGGGTATCGCCGCGGCCTCCGTGAGCGGCATCGGCGGCGAGGAGACGAAGGGCGAGACCGCCTCCATGACGGCTGCCGACGTCGTCAAGCCGGCCGTGGCCAACAACGAGCTGGACACCCAGCTCGCCGCTCTCAACGCCGACGCCGAGAATTTCGCGGACCGCGCCAGCCGCACCCAGGAGCGCATCGACCTGAGGGAGCGCCAGGCCGCCGAGAAGAAGAAGCGCGAGGAGGAGGCGGCGCGCCGCGAGGCCGCCCGTCCCAAGTTCGCACTGCCCGTGAAGCAGCACGGCCTCAGCGCCACCTACGGCCAGGCCGGGGTGAACTGGATGTCCGCGCACACGGGCATCGACTTCCCGGTCTCCTACGGCACCCCCGTGATGGCGGCGACCGACGGCACCGTGCGCACCCAGTTGAACAGCGCGTACGGAAACATGGTGATCGTCACCGCCGCCGACGGCACCGAGACCTGGTACTGCCACCTCAGCACCGCGCGCATCCGTTCCGGTTCGGTCAAGGCCGGTGACGTCATCGCCTACTCGGGAGACTCCGGCAACTCCACCGGACCCCACCTGCACTTCGAGGTACGGCCCGGTGGCGGCTCTGCGATCGACCCGCTGCCGTGGTTCCGCAGCCACGGCATCAACCCGTACTGAGCCCTGCGCCGGAACCCGCACCCGGACCCGTGCCGCGTCAGGGGCAAGGGCTGCTGCCCCCGCCCCTGACGCGCCGGCGGGTCAGAGCTTCTCGACCGGGGCGTACCGCAGCAGGAGCTTCTTGGGCCGCTCGTCGCCGAAGTCGACCGTCGCCTTCGCCTGGTCGCCGAACCCCTCGACCGCCGTCACCGTGCCCAGCCCGAACTGATCGTGCGTGACCCGGTCCCCGACCACCAGGGTGACCACCGGCTTCTCCGAGGTGCGCCGGGTCGCGAACCCCGAGGGACCGGACTTCGAGCGCGACGAGGACAGCGACGACGTGATCCCCGACGTGGGTCCCGCCGGAGCGGCCATCGGTCCCTTGCGCTTCCACTCCAGGTGCTGGTCCGGGATCTCCTCCAGGAACCGCGAGGGCGGGTTGTACGAGGGCTGGCCCCAGGCGCTCCGCATCGCCGCCCGGGTCAGATACAGCCGCTCGCGGGCGCGCGTGATGCCCACATAGGCGAGCCTGCGCTCCTCCTCCAGCTCCTTCACCTGGCCCAGCGCGCGCATGTGAGGGAAGACGCCGTCCTCCATGCCGGTCAGGAACACCACCGGGAATTCGAGGCCCTTGGCCGTGTGCAGCGTCATCAGCGTGATGACGCCCGAGCCGTCCTCGTCCTCGTCGGGGATCTGGTCGGAGTCGGCGACGAGCGCGACCTTCTCCAGGAACTCGGCGAGGGTCCCCGCGCCCTCCTCCTCCGCGCGCTCCTGCTCGAATTCGAGGGCGACCGCCGCGAGTTCCTGGAGGTTCTCGACGCGGGTCTCGTCCTGCGGGTCGGTGGAGGCCTGGAGTTCGGCGAGATAGCCGGTCCGCTCCAGGACCGCCTCCAGCACGACGGCCGGGCCCGCGCCGGACTCCACGATCGTGCGGAGCTCCTCCATGAGGGTGTTGAACCGCTTCACGGCGTTGGCCGAGCGGGCCGCCATTCCGTACGCCTCGTCGACGCGGCGCAGCGCCTGCGGGAAGGAGATCTTCTCGCGCATCGACAGGGCGTCGATCATCGCCTCGGCCCGGTCGCCGATGCCCCGCTTGGGAACGTTCAGGATGCGGCGCAGCGGGACGGTGTCCTCGGGGTTGGCGAGGACCCGGAGGTAGGCCAGGACGTCCCTGACCTCCTTACGCTCGTAGAAGCGCACTCCGCCGACGACCTTGTAGGGCAGTCCGACGCGGATGAAGATCTCTTCGAAGACACGGGACTGGGCGTTCGTGCGGTAGAAGACGGCGACGTCGCCCGCCTTCGCGTCCCCCGCGTCCGTCAGCCGGTCGATCTCGTCGGCGACGAACTGCGCCTCGTCGTGCTCGGTGTCGGCGACGTAGCCCGCGATCCGGGTGCCCTCGCCGGCGTTGGTCCAGAGGTTCTTGGGGCGGCGGCTCTCGTTGCGCTCGATGACGGCGTTGGCGGCGGAGAGGATCGTCTGCGTGGAGCGGTAGTTCTGCTCCAGCATGATCGTGGTCGCGTCGGGATAGTCCTCCTCGAACTGGAGGATGTTGCGGATGGTCGCGCCGCGGAAGGCGTAGATCGACTGGTCCGCGTCACCGACGACGCAGAGCTCGCCGGGGGCCTCGGCCTCTCCGGACGGGCCCACCAGCTCACGCACCAGGGTGTACTGCGCGTGGTTGGTGTCCTGGTACTCGTCGACCAGGACGTGACGGAAGCGGCGGCGGTAGTGCTCGGCGACGTCCGGGAACGCCTGGAGCAGGTGGACCGTGGTCATGATGATGTCGTCGAAGTCCAGGGCGTTGGCCTCGCGCAGCCGCGCCTGGTACAGCGCGTAGGCCTGGGCGAGAGTCTTCTCGAAGCCTCCCCCATTCTCGGCTTCGCTCGAATGGGAGGTGCCCCCAGCGGCCTGCCCGGCGAACGTCTCCTCGTCGATCAGCTCGTTCTTCAGGTTCGAGACCTTCGCCGTGAACGACTTCGGCGGGTAGCGCTTGGGGTCGAGGTCCAGATCGCGGCAGACCAGCGCCATCAGCCGCTTGGAGTCGGCGGCGTCGTAGATCGAGAACGACGAGGTGAAGCCGAGGCGCTTGGACTCGCGGCGCAGGATGCGCACGCACGCGCTGTGGAACGTCATGACCCACATGGCGTTGGCCCGCGGTCCGACGAGCTGCTCGACGCGCTCCTTCATCTCGCCCGCAGCCTTGTTGGTGAAGGTGATCGCCAGGATCTGCCCCGGGTGCACCCCGCGCTCGGCCAGCAGATGGGCGATGCGGTGGGTCAGCACCCTGGTCTTGCCCGATCCCGCGCCGGCGACGATGAGCAGCGGGGACCCGGCGTGCACGACGGCGGCGCGCTGCTCGGTGTTCAGCCCGTCGAGCAGCGCGGCCGAGTCGATGACGGGGCGCGGGGCGCCGTCGCGGTAGTACGCGTCGCGCGGCGGCGGAGGCGCGTCGAAGACGTCCTCGAAGAGGCCCTCGGGCACGGCTTCGGGGGCGTGTTCCTCCGGGGGCGGCGGGGGTCCGTCGTCCGACTGCTGGAGGCCGGTCAGGAAACTGTCGTCAAAGAGGCTGCTCATCGCCTCACGAGTCTAGGCGGCCGCACCGACAGCCCGGGGCCTCATCGGCGACAAGGGCCAAGGCCGTGCGCGTACCGAGACGGAACACCCACGGTGGGTGAGATTCCGGATACGGTCCGGGGCGCGCGGACCGCCTTCCGGAAAAGGTCACGAAAATGTATCGGGCATATCGAACATCAACCTTCACAGGGACACCACGGGTTGGCTAGCGTGCTCCGACGGGTGCCCCGTACCCCCTTGAGGCGAACCGCGCCGCACGGGCACCCCCGCCGAATCCGCACTCCCCCGGGAGCCCGGAACCGGGGACCCACACGCAGCACCGGGGTGAATCGGTCCGTCTCCACCGGACCGTAGGGCAGCCTTCCGTTCCGCCCGAACCCGACAGCTAACCCGGTAGGCGGTCCACGGAAGGAGATGCCGGCCTTGGCGTCGCATCGCAAGCCGCGCACCCGGGTGCGCACCACCACCCCTGCCGTCGGTCTCACGACCGCGGCGCTCGCCTCCGTCACCCTGCTGTCCACGCAGAGCGCCACGGCCGCCCCCGCCGAGCCGAAGCCCAGCATCGAGGAAGTCCAGAAGAAGGTCGACGCCCTCTACCGGCAGGCCGGCACCGCGACGCAGAAGTACAACGAGGCGAAGGCCGCGCAGACCGAGCAGCGCTCCAAGGTCGACGACCTGCTGGAGGCCGCCGCGAAGCGCGCCGACAAGCTCAACGAGACGCGCCGGGAGCTGGGCAACTACGCCGCCGCGCAGTACCGCAGCGGCTCGATCGCCCCGACGGCGACGTTCTTCCTCGCGGACGACCCGCAGTCGTATTTCGACCAGGACCAGCTGATGGCCCGGATGACCAGCCAGCAGCAGAAGGCGGTCGCCGACTTCCGTACGCAGCAGAAGGAAGCCGCGGCAAAGCGGGCCGAGGCGACGAAGAGCCTGGAGACGCTCACCGAGTCGCAGGCCACGCTGCGCACCAGCAAGCAGGACGTGCAGGCGAAGCTCTCCGAGGCCCGCACGCTGCTGTCGAAGCTGACCGCCGAGGAGAAGGCACGGCTGGCGGAGCTGGAGCGCAAGAAGGAGGCGGAGGCGAAACGCAAGGCCGAGGAACTGGCCAGGCAGCAGGCCGCCGCCGCGAAGGAGAAGGCCGACCAGGCGGCCGAGGAGGAGGCCGCGAAGGAGGAGGCGGGCACGGAGACCGGCGGCACGGGCTCCGACAGCGGCTACGCCTCGAAGGCCGACAAGGTCCTCGCCTTCGCCGCCGCCCAGATCGGCAAGCCGTACGTCTGGGGGGCGACGGGCCCGTCCTCGTACGACTGCTCCGGGCTCACCCAGGCCGCCTGGAAGGCGGCCGGCGTCGATCTGCCGCGCACCACGTGGGACCAGGTCGAGGTGGGCACCCGGGTGGCCACGGCGGACCTCCAGCCGGGGGACCTGGTCTTCTTCTACGACGACATCAGCCACGTCGGCATCTACAAGGGCGACGGCATGATGATCCACGCGCCGAAGCCGGGTGCGAACGTCCGCGAGGAGTCGATCTACTACATGCCGATCTACGGCAGCGTGCGCCCGGCGTAGCCTCGCCGCCCGCACACGGCGGGGGGCCCGGAAGTGATCCCCCGGGCCCCCCGCCGTGCGACCGCCTGCCGCTCAGGTCCAGAGCGTGGCGATGAAGATGTTGGCGACCGTCAGCCCGCCGACCGCGGCGAACGCGCCCTTCTCCACCTTCTCCTCGTCCCGCTTCACATAGACGAGCGCCAGGATCACGATCAGGACCAGCAGCTTCACGCCGATCTTGATGTTGTTCACGGTCTGGTCGTCGGCCTGGTTGAGGCCGACGAGGGCGACGCCCGTCACGAGCATGGTGAGCGCGCCGTGCAGCATGGCCGGCACGAAGCGCGCCGTACCCGCCCCCATGGCCTTCATCTGGGTCAGGAAGCCGCCCAGCAGGGAGGCGATACCGATGATGTGCAGGGCCACGAAGACATTGATGAGTACGTCCATGGCCGCAGCCTAACCACGCCCATACCAGCACTCTTCGGCCAGGTACGACTTCCCGATGAATTGCCCCCGAGCCTGCGCGGATTGTCGGACTCCGGTTGATTTTTCCGGTCACTCGGCGGAAGTGAAACAGCACATGCGGGCAATAGCTGTCATTACGCCTCTTCCCGGCGCCCCGGGTTTAGCGTCCCTCCCAGGTGACCGACTCTGCACCGCCGCCCCGTACCGGGTGGCACCCCGGTCACCCCGCCGGGAGATCCGGCGGCGGGCCGCTCCCCCCTGTGGTGGCCCGTCGCCGGACCCGGGCGGGCCCGCCGGTACCCCCCGACGGGCAGTCGAACGGAAGGACGCACCACCCTCGTGGCCGCGCATCGAAAACCCGCTCACCGCAAGCCCAAGCAGAGTCTGTTCTCCGGCCCTGCTGCCCGCACCGCCGCGACGCTCGCCCTGGCCGGGGCCGCCACCGCGACCTGCCTGGACGGCGCCGCCCAGGCGGAGCCCCAGCTCACCCCGGCCCAGGTCAAGGCCAAGGTCGACCGGCTGTACCACGAGGCCGAGGCGGCCACCGAGAAGTACAACGGCGCCAAGGAGACGGCGGCCCGCTCGGAGAAGTCCGTCGACGCGCTGCGCGACGAGGCCGCCCGCAGGACCGAGCGCCTCAACACCGCGCGTGACGCCCTCGGCGCGTACGCCACCGCCCAGTACCGCAGCGCCGGCGTCGACCCCGCCGTGCGGCTGGCCCTCTCCTCCGACCCGGACGAGTATCTGGAGCGCGCCTCCTTCGAGGACCGGGCGGGCGACCGTCAGGCGGGCGCGATCAACGGCGTACGCCGGCAGATCAGCGACCTCGCGCAGGTGCGTGCCAGGGCCGAGGACGAGCTGGAGGTCCTCGCCGCCCGCCGGGCCGACCTGAAGAAGCACAAGGACGAGGTCCGGACCAAGCTGTCCGGCGCCCGGAAGCTGCTGGCCACCCTCACCGCCGCCCAGCGCGCCGCCTACGAGCGTTCCGCCGACGCCGCGCACGGCGGCACGGACCGCGCCGACCGGAGCGCCCCGCGCGGCTCCGTGGCCGCGCCCAACGCCCGCGCGGCACAGGCCGTGGACTTCGCGTACGGGGCGCTCGGCAAGCCGTACGTCTGGGGCGCCACCGGGCCCTCGTCCTTCGACTGCTCGGGGCTCACCCAGGCCGCGTGGCGCGCAGCGGGGGTGTCCCTGCCGCGTACCACGTACACCCAGATCAACGCGGGCCAACGCCTCTCCCGCTCCGAACTGGCCCCGGGCGACCTGGTGTTCTTCTACCCGGGAGTCACCCATGTCGGGCTCTACATCGGCGGCGGGCAGATGATCCACGCCCCGCGCCCGGGCGCGCCCGTACGTATCGCGCCGATCTCCGAAATGCCTTTCGCGGGAGCGACCCGCGTCGCATAGGCTCCCGGCCTCATGGACACAGCCATCCAGAACTACGTGCGTACGCTCACGCTCAGCTCGCCGGACCACTACCGGGTGGGCCCGTTCACCGTGCGCCACAACCCGGGCTGGGAGCTGAAGTTCGCCAACTACGCCATCCCGGACCAGGGCGCCGAACCGACCGCCGGGGACATCGCCGACCTGGTCACGGCGTTCCGCGAGCACGAGCGGCTGCCCCGGCTGGAGTTCCTGCCCAGCTGGGCGCCCGCCGTCGAACCGGCCCTGCTGGCGGCCGGTTTCACGGTGGAGAGCCGCGCCCCGGTCATGGCCTGTGCCCCCGACGGCCTCCTCCCGCCGAAGCCGGTGGACGGCCTGCGCGTCTCCGAGCCGGTCACCGCCGATGAGTTCACCGCCGCGGCGGCCGTCCAGCACACCGGATTCGGCGGTGAGGGCGGGCCGGACGACGGAGAGATCGCCTGGCTGCGCGGGGCGAGCGCGGGCGGTGGGGTCTCGGCCCTCGCCACCCTGGACGGCCTGCCCGCCGGCGCGGGCGGCTGCTCGGTGCCGGCCGACGGCATCGGCGAACTGGCCGGACTGGCCGTCGTCGAGGCCTTCCGCCGCCGGGGCGTCGGCGCGGCGCTCTCCGCCTGGCTGACCCGCACCGCCTTCGAGCGCGGTTTCCACACCGTCTGGCTGGAACCGGGCGGCCCCGACGTCGAGCGGGTCTACGCGGGCATCGGCTACCGCAGGACCGGCGAGAAGCTCAACATCTCGCTCGGTCCCGGGTGAGCGCGTACCGGATGAGCGCGGGGCTCAGACCAGCCGCCGCGCCGTCGCCCACCGGGTCAGCTCGTGCCGGTTGGACAGCTGGAGCTTGCGCAGCACGGCCGAGACGTGTGATTCGACCGTCTTCACCGAGATGAACAGCTGCTTGGCGATCTCCTTGTACGCGTATCCCCGGGCGATCAGCCGCAGCACCTCGCGCTCGCGCTGCGTCAGCCGGTCCAGGTCCTCGTCGACGGGGGGCGCGTCCGTGGAGGCGAAGGCGTCGAGGACGAAGCCGGCCAGCCGGGGCGAGAACACCGCGTCGCCGTCCTGGACCCGGAAGACGGAGTCGACGAGGTCGGCGCCGGTGATGGTCTTGGTGACATAGCCGCGCGCACCGCCCCGGATGACGCCGATGACGTCCTCCGCCGCGTCCGAGACGGACAGCGCCAGGAAGCGCACGGGGTTCTCCACCGCCCCCATCATCGGGGCGCAGCGCCGCAGCACCTCCACGCCGCCGCCGCCCGGCAGGTGCACGTCGAGGAGCACGACCTCCGGGCGGGTCGCGGTGATCACGGTGACCGCCTGGTCGACGTCGGCGGCCTCGCCGACGACCTCGACCCCCGTCTCGTCGGTGCGGCCGATCTCGGCCTGGACGCCGGTGCGGAACATCCGGTGGTCGTCGACGAGCACCACCCGTACCCGGCGCTCCGGACCCCCGGCCGCTTCGGTGTTCTCGGTCATTGACTCGCCCTCTCCATCTCCAGCTCGACTTCCGTGCCCCCGCCGGGCACCGAACGCAGCCGCGCGGTACCGCCGTTGCGCTGCATCCGGCCGATGATCGATTCCCGTACGCCCATCCTGTCGTCCGGGACGGCGTCCAGGTCGAATCCCGGCCCCCGGTCCCGTACGGAGACGAAGACCGTGCGGCCCTCGACCTCCGCGTACACCTGGACGGCGCCGCCCTCGCCACCGTACTTGGCGGCGTTGACCATCGCCTCGCGTGCGGCCTGCATCTGTGCCACCAGCTTCTCGTCGAGCGGGCAGTCGCCGACGACGACGACCTCCAGCGGGACGCCGTGCTTGTCCTCGACCTCGGCGGCGGCGCGTTTCACGGCCTCGGCGAGGCTCGACGGCTCGTCGTCCTCCTCCTTGCCCGTGCCCGCCGGGTTGTAGAGCCAGTTGCGCAGCTCGCGTTCCTGGGCGCGGGCGAGCCTGCGGACCTCGCCGCCGTCGTCCGCGCTGCGCTGGATCAGGGTGAGTGTGTGCAGGACGGAGTCGTGGACGTGGGCGGCGACCTCGGCTCGCTCCTGGGCCCTGATGCGCATCAGGCGCTCCTCGGAGAGGTCCTGCGTCATCCGTACGAGATAGGGGCCCGCGAGCAGCGCGATGCCGGTGAGCACGGCGATGGCGGCGGTCAACGCGGTGCCGAGCTGGGCCGCCGAACCCCGCACCACGATGAAGGCGGCCAGGCCGAGGCCGACGAGCGCGACTCCCGCCAGCCCTCGGGCCAGGTGCAGCACCCGGCGGCGGCGGCCGACCTCGATCCACTGGGCGCGGCGCGCGTTGTCCGCCTGGCGCCACACCAGGACGGAGCCCGCTCCGATCAGCAGCGCCGGCCAGACGTAACGGTCCGCCTTGCTGCCCATGTCGACGTTGCCGACGAAGACGGCGGCTCCGATGAGGAGCGCGATCAGCGCGAAGACCTGGCCCTTGTCGGGCTTGCGGAGTCTGCGCCGTCCGTCGGGGGCGGTCTCGAAGAGGGACTTCGGTGTCTCCACCCCGCCGACGCCGAGCGGGACGACGATCCAGAACACGGCGTAGAGGAGCGCGCCGAGCCCGTCCGCGAGGAACAGGCCGAGGAAGACGAACCGGACCCAGACGACGGGCAGGCCCAGGTGTCCGGCGAGCCCGCGCGCGACACCGCCGAGCATCCGCCCGTCGGCGCTGCGGTACAGCTTGCGCGGCGCCGGTTCCTCCGGCTCCGGGGCGTGGGAGCTCGGCGCTCGGGTCGTGGCTGCTGGCATGGTCCGATCGTCACACGTCCGGGGCCGCTCCGGCATCAGGGTCTGCCCGGACTCGACCCTGAGTGCCTGGCCTCCGCACGCACGGGCCCCCAGGGGCCGGCGGGGCGCAATATCAGGGACGGGCCAGGGTCGTCGCGGGTCCCACACGGGCGTACGGACCGTCACCATGGACCCATGAGCGTTCCCCAGGACACCTCGCCGGGTGTCACTCCGCAGCCCGAACCGGCTCCGCGGCTGCGGCGCAGCCCGCGGCAGAAGGTGGTGGCCGGGGTCTGCGGCGGGCTCGGCCGGTACTGCGACGTGGACCCGGTGATCTTCCGGATCGTGCTCGGCGTCCTCGCGGTGACGGGCGGCATCGGACTGATCTTCTACGGCTTCGCCTGGCTGCTGCTCCCCCTGGAGGGCGAGGAGGAGAACGAGGCGCGACGGCTGCTGTCGGGGCGGGTCGAGGGTGCCTCGCTGATCGCCCTGCTCCTGGCGCTGGTCGGCTGCGGGCTGCTGCTGTCGATGCTGCACAACGGCGGGATGCTGGCCTTCGCCGCGATGCTCTCGCTGAGCGTCGTCGGTTTCTCGGTCTGGACGCAGCACCGCAGGACGGCGGTGCCCGAGGACGCTCCGGGTTCCTCTCCGAACGTCCCGAAGGGCCCACCGCACGCGCCAGGACACGGCGCCCCGCCGGAGGTGAAGGCACCGCCCACCCCGGGCGGCCCGTCCTGGTGGCGGGACCCGATCGTCAAGGACGGCACGACGGGCCCGGCGGGTACCGCCTATCTGTGGGGCCCCGCGAGCGCGGCGACCGAGGCATCGCGGCTCGGCAGGACCGGGGCGACGCCGCAATCCCCGTACCGCCCGCCCTACCGCGCTCCGGGCAACCGGGGGCCGCGTTCGATCGGCGGTCCCGTCTTCCTGGCCGCCCTGGTGGCGGGCGGTCTGGGCACGGGTCTGAGCTGGGGCACCCATCCTCTGGGGACGAGCCTGCAGTTCGGCCTCGCCGCTGCGCTCGCGGTGTTCGGCCTCGGCCTGCTGATCGCCTCGGTGATCGGCAGGACCGGGTTCGGCACGGTCCTGCTGGCCGTGATCACGGCGGGGCTGCTGGCGGGCGCGTCCGCCGTCCCGGAGGACATCGGCACCGACTGGGTCCGCGAGGAGTGGCGCCCGGCCTCCGTCGCCACGGTCGAGGCGCGCTACGAGCTGGGCACGGGGGACGCGAGGCTCGACCTCTCCCGGGTGGCCGTCCCGAAGGGCGACACCCTGCGTACGCACGTCGAGATCGGCGCGGGCCGTGCCCGGGTCGTGGTGCCCGCGGGGGTGACGGTGGAGGTGGACGCCCAGGTGGGCCTCGGCGACATCCGGCTCCCCTCGGACCCGCGCCAGGACGTGGACGTCGCCCCCGACCGCCACCGCCGGCAGACCCTCGAACCCTCCGGGGGCGGCGAGGCCGCGGGGACCCTCGAACTGCGCCTGGAAGCCGCGATCGGACAACTGGAGGTCATCCGTGCCACGTCATGAGTTCCGTCCCGGCCGCGCGGTGGCGGGCCTCGTCATGCTGGCCCTTGCCGGCGGTTACGCGGCGGACGCCGCGGGTGCGTGGAACGCCCCCTGGACGTTCTTCGCACCCCTGCTCCTCGGCGGGCTGGGGCTCGCGGCCACGGTGACGTGGGTGAGCTACAGGCTGCGCCGGCGCCGCGCCGCGAGCAGGGCGTCGGCGGAGGGCCCGACGGACCCCGCGAGCACGAGCGGCAGCCAGGCCATGAGGTAGACCAGGTCGTTGCCGTAGTAGTACGGCTCGGTCTGCCAGCTCACGGTCAGCCACAGGCTCAGCGAGATCAGGGCGCCGCCGAGGGCCGCGAGCCGTGACCAGAGGCCGGCCAGGGTGCCGAGACCGACGAGGAGTTCGCCGATCGCGATGGCGTAGCCGAAGCCTTCGGGGTTCTTCAGGGCCAGGTCGACGAGGCCGGGGATCGCCGAGCTGTCGCGCACGGCGCGCATCATCTCGCCGATGGAACCGGCCCCGCCCGCCGAGAAGAACGCGCTGTCGGTCAGCTTGTCGATGCCCGCGTACACGAAGGTGACACCGAGGAAGATCCGCAGGGGAAGGAGCGCGTACCGCCCCGCCTGGTCCCTGAGACCTCGCGGCCCGTCCACGCCGTAGGAACCGCTCCCGTACCCATGCATCACTGCCCCGCCTTCCGTTGGCCCTCCGTCAGACCATACGTACGTCAGTACGGCGCCGCTCACCAGGTGTGCGGGTCAGTCCGTGACGTCGATGAGGCAGGAATTCGTCTCCACGCCCGCCGCGGTGACGACCTGGACCTCGACGGTGCCGGGTTCGACCTCGACGGGCACCGGCACGGTGAGCACGGTGTCCGAGGGATTGGCGAAGCCTCCGTTGACCGGGATCAGGGGAACGTGGACGTGCACCCGGCCGATCCTGACGACGACCCGCGCCAGCCGGTCGGGGCTGCCCGCGCCCGGCGGCACGAACCCGGCGCCGCGGATCTCGATATCGTCGCCGGTACGGATCGGGGCGTCCAGGTCCCCCGCCTCCCTGGCCCGGACGACCGACAGGACGACCGGACGGCCGCCCTCCGCGTACTTGCCGGCGAAGTACGTCGCCGCCGAGACGGCGACCAGCACCGCCAGGCCCCACGGAAGGTCGGGCAGCTGTTCGGGGCGGCGGGCCAGCCGGACCGCCGAGAAGAGCACGGCGACAGCGCTGATCAGCACGTACTGCACATCGGTGAAGCTGCCCCGCCCGGAGTCGTCGGTCAGCAGGTCGGCGGCCCGGGGCCGGTCGGCGCGCAGCTTCTGCAGCCGCTGGGCGAGCACGCGCACGGTCACCACCCGGCGCACGAGGACGGCGACGGCGCACACCAGCGCGAGCACGGTCAGTACGCCCGCCGAGCGGACCAGGTCCAGCCCCTCGATCAGTTCGTCCCGGTCGGCGTGGTCGGAGGCGCCGGCCAGTTGCAGCGCGAGGACGAGGACGGCGAAGACGGCGAGCAGCACCCACGAGGCGGCGACCGTACGCGAGGTGGAGAGCCGGTTGTCCTCGCCGATCAGCGGGGCGAGGAGGCCGCCGCGGGCCCTGTGGAAGCGGGCGGCGCCGGTCAGCAGGCCCGCGGTGACGAGGCCGGCCACCAGGCCCGCGGTGCGGGCGGTGGACCAGCCGGCGCCGATGGCGGTGACGGCCTCGCCGATGACCAGCAGGGCGACGCCGCCCCAGACGGCCACGAGGGTGCGCACCCAGAGCGTGTGGAGCCAGGCGTCGCCGGCCTCACGGCTGTGCTCGGCGACCGCGCGGGCGGACTCGGTCAGCTCGTCCGACACCCACTGCCGGGACGCCGAGGCGGACTGTGCGACGCCTGCGGGAAGTCCCTGGCCCGCGGCGAGTTCGTCCCGCTTGGCGAGGAAGGCCGCCACCGCCCGCCGGTGCCCTTCGCGTGCTCCGTGCGGGCAGTCACCGCACGTACAGCTGCCGCCGTGCGCACTCTTCGCCCTCGCCTCGTCCAACGCCACGGAGAACGCCGCCCTTTCCCGCCCCGGTACAACCAACTCGCCTCTGATTCCTGCGAATTGTGCCGTACGGGGCGGCTCCGCCCCGCATCGGGGCGGCTCGGGGCCGCCAGGTGTACGGATGTGCGATTGTCAGCCGGCGAGTACGAGGTAGGCGAGGCCCAGCGTCCCCCGGTATCCGCCGTAGTAGCCGGTGCGGCGGTCGTCGACGGCCTCGGTCACCGCGGGGTGCAGCGGATGCTCCGGGTGGGCCAGGGCCCAGCGCTCGCCCCGGCCGATGTTGGCGGCCGACTCGAAGAGGTCCCACTCACGCTGGTCGGCCACGGTGACCTGGAGCGCCCTGAAACCCGCCGCCTCCGCCTGCCGGATCAGCTCCAGCAGCGAGCCGAAGTCCTCGGGCACGGCGCCCAGTCCCTCCAGCGCGGCGGGCGAGGGTTCGCGCTCCCAGAAGCCGTCCCCGAACAGCACCCGCCCACCGGGCCGCACCGCTGCCCGCAGGGCATTCAGCGCGTCAGGGGTTCCGCCGGGCCAGGCGTGCGAGGAACCGATGCAGACGGCGAGGTCGTAGCCGTCCCCCGTGTGTTCGGTGGCCGGGGTCTCGTGGAAGCGGACCCGGCCGGTGAGCCCCCGCTCCTCCGCGAGCCGCAGGCCGCGGGCGACGGCTTCCGGGTCGGTCTCGATGCCGTCCCCGGTGGCGTCCGGCGCCGCTTCGACGAGCCGCATCAGCAGCTCGCCCCAGCCACTGCCGAAGTCGGCGATGCGCGCGCCCGGGGCGGGCGCGCAGGCCGCGATCAGCGCGGCGGCGTGCTCCTCGGACAGCGGGGTGTTCCAGGTGAGGCGGTCGTTCCCGGGGGCGGACATGAGGGCGCGGACTTCGTCGTCGGACATCCGGGCAGCTTGGCACGGCGGCTGCGCGGCGGGCCATGCCTTTATCGCCGCCGGTTGATCGCCGTCAGGTCGATGTCCAGCGGGAACGGGACGGTCAGCGTGAGCTTGTCACGGTGGATGCCGGTGGGTACGTAGACCTCCAACGCTGGATCGATTTCGTAGACGTACACGATGGGCATGCCTTCGTCGTCCGCTTCCACCCGCCAGAAGTGCCGTACGCCGGCGGCGGCGTACTTCCGGGGCTTGACGTCGCGATCGCGTTCCACCGAGTCGTCCGAGACCACCTCGACTGCCAGCACGATGTCCTCGGGCCGGAACCAGGTCTGGCGGTGGCCCGTGTTCGCCTCGACGGGGAACACGAGCACGTCCGACTCGGGCCTGTTCTTCTCGTCCAGCTTGATCGTCATCTCGCGCAACACGTCCAGGTGAGCCGGCGCCTGGTCCAGAAGCGCGTTCTCGAACAGACGCATGGCACGCCCGTGAAAGGCGGTCTGCGGACTCATGAAGACGAGACTCCCGTCGATCAGCTCGGTGTGGGGCGGGAGGCCCGGAATTCGGTCGAGGTCGTCCGCGGTCCAGCCGCCTTCCGGCGGGACGGGCCACCGGTACGGCTGCTGCTGCTCGAGCCTGGGCTCGGGTGCGGCGCTCATGATTACTCCCATACGCCGAAGTCTCGTCTCTTCACTCAGCGTACCCAGTGGATACGACGATGCCGCCGCCCAAACAAATGAGCGACGGCATCGGCATTGACCTCAGGGGGCGGGGGTCACTCCCACTCGATCGTCCCCGGCGGCTTGCTCGTCACGTCGAGCACCACGCGGTTGACGTCGGCGACCTCGTTGGTGATGCGGGTCGAGATCTTCGCCAGCGTCTCGTACGGCAGACGCGACCAGTCGGCCGTCATGGCGTCCTCGGAGGAGACCGGGCGCAGCACGATCGGGTGGCCGTAGGTGCGGCCGTCGCCCTGGACGCCGACGCTGCGGACGTCCGCGAGCAGGACCACGGGGCACTGCCAGATGTCGCGGTCCAGGCCGGCGGCGGTCAGCTCCTCGCGGGCGATGGCGTCGGCCTCGCGGAGCAGGTCGAGCCGCTCCTTGGTGACGTCGCCGACGATGCGGATGCCGAGGCCGGGGCCGGGGAACGGCTGGCGCTGGACGATCTCCTCCGGCAGGCCGAGCTCCTGGCCGACCATCCGGACCTCGTCCTTGAACAGCTGGCGCAGCGGCTCGACGAGCTCGAACTCGATGTCGTCGGGGAGGCCGCCCACGTTGTGGTGGGACTTGATGTTGGCGGTGCCGGTGCCGCCGCCGGACTCGACGACGTCCGGGTAGAGGGTGCCCTGCACGAGGAAGGCGACCTCGGGGCCCTCCTCCTGGAGGATCTCCAGCTGCGCCTGCTCGAAGACGCGGATGAACTCGCGGCCGATGATCTTCCGCTTCTGCTCCGGGTCGGACACACCCGCCAGGGCGTCGAGGAAGCGCTTCTCCGCGTCGACGACGACCAGCTTCGCGCCGGTCGCGGCGACGAAGTCCTTCTCGACCTGCTCGGTCTCGCCCTTGCGCATCAGACCGTGGTCGACGTACACGCAGGTGAGCTGGGAACCGATGGCCTTCTGCACGAGGGCCGCGGCGACCGCGGAGTCCACGCCGCCGGAGAGACCGCAGATGGCGCGCTTGTCGCCGACCTGCTCGCGGATGAGGGCGACCTGCTCCTCGACGACGTTGGTGGTCGTCCAGGTCGGCTCGATGCCCGCGCCCCGGTAGAGGAAGTGCTCCAGGACCTGCTGGCCGTAGGTCGAGTGCATGACCTCCGGGTGGTACTGGACGCCGTAGAGCTTCTTCTCGTCGTTCTCGAAGGCGGCGACCGGCACGACGTCCGTGGAGGCGGTGACGGTGAATCCCTCGGGGGCGGCGGAGCAGGCGTCGCCGTGCGACATCCAGACCGGCTGCTCGGTGGGCGTGCCCTCGAAGAGGGTGGAGCCCGCCTTGGAGACGGCGAGCGGGGTGCGGCCGTACTCGCGTGCGCCGTTGTCGTCGACCGTGCCGCCGAGGGTGGTCGCCATCAGCTGGAAGCCGTAGCACATGCCGAAGACCGGGACACCGGCCTCGAACAGCGAACGGTCGATGCTGGGCGCGCCGTCCGCGTACACCGAGGACGGGCCGCCGGAGAGGATGATCGCCCGGGGGTTCTTGGCCAGCATCTCGGCCACCGGCATCGTGGACGGGACGATCTCGCTGTAGACCCGGGCCTCACGGACGCGGCGGGCGATGAGCTGGGCGTACTGGGCGCCGAAGTCGACGACGAGGACCACGTCGGTGGTGATGTCGGCGGCGGCGGGGGGTGCTGCTGGCACGGGGCGGCCTTCCGGCGGTGAAGAGGGGTCGGTCCTCCCAATTCTACCGGCCGTGGAGCGACGCCCCGCCGGGCTCCCGTCTCACCATCCGGGCCCGGCGTGGACCGGGCACGGGGGCGGGGTCCATACTTGCCCCCATGCGTCAGCACACGACCTTCGTCTTTACCTATGGCACCCGGCCCGCCGGCTGCCATGGTCGTGCTGCTTGAGCAACTGACAAGCAACGTTCCAGGCGCCCCGGGCCGACAGGCTCGGGGCGTTCTGGCGTTCCGGACCTGTCGCTCCGGGGCCCGCAAGCCCCCAGGAGTCACGGATGACCAGCACCGCACCCACGAAGACCGCCGCCGAGCGGACCGGCGCGCACACCGACGAGGCCGCCTCCCTGATCGGTGACGCGCGGGGCCGGATCGACGCACTGGACGACCGGATCATCGGCCTCGTCCAGGAACGGATGGCCGTATCGGCGGTCATCCAGGAGGCGAGGATCACGTCCGGCGGCCGCCGGGTGAACCTCTCCCGGGAGATGGACGTGCTCGCCCACTACAGCGACGCGCTGGGCAGGCCGGGCACGGCACTCGCCATGACGCTGCTGGAGCTGTCGCGCGGCCGGGTGTGACGTACGGGCGGGGAGCACGGCCGGGTGTGACCTACGGGCGGGAACCACGGCCGGGTGCGACGTACGGGCGGGAAGCGCGGCGGCCGGGTGTCACACACGTACGGGAGAAGCGCCCGGCCGGGTGCCGCGTGCGGGAGGGTGCACGGGCGCACCCGCGTTCGGGCCCGGTCTCACCCGTACGGTGCGTGACCGGGCGCCCGAGGGCTTCGTTGGTCCAGGTGTCCGCGCCAGCCAGGGGCGGCAGCATCGGCAGGAATCCACGCGTGGCTCCGCCGGGACGTGTGGCGTGCCGCTGGTACGTCGTGGGACCGCGTTCCGGCGCGTGTGACCGGTCGGCAGGGGACAGCAGCCCGGTCACCCATGTGCGGCCGGCCCCGGGGACGCCCGGGACCGGCCGCCCTCGGACTTCGTATCGCGGGCGTCAGACCCGCTCGGCGCGGCGCCTGGTCGTCGCGTACAGCACGCATCCGGCGGCCAGGGCGATCACCGCGGCCCCCGCGACCGTCAGCGCGGCCGACCCCGTGGAGGCGAGGCCCCCGGTGTCCGTCGACGCGGAGCCGGACGTGCCCGTCGTACCCATGGCGTCCGGGCCCGACGCGGACGCGGCGCCCGCGGTGCCGGAGGACGGGGAGCCCGGACCGCCCGCCGCGCCCTGAGTGCCGCCGGTGGCTCCGTCCGACGTACCGCCGTCGCTCTCGGAGCCGGGGTCCGCCGCGTTGAGCACGAGCCGGGCGGTGTTGTCGGAGCCGTCGGGGTCGAAGGGCAGGGCCGGGTCGCCGGGCCGGGTGCTCCGGACGGTGACGACGCCCGAGGCGTCCGGGACGGACTCCTCGATCCTCAGCTCGAAGGGGAGCGCGATGTCCGCGCCGTCCCGCACGGTCATCGACGAGTCGCAGAGGTAGCGAGGCGCGCCGAGCTGTTCCTCGCGGTGGCCGCCGGCCGCCGTCACGCCCCGGCAGGAGACCGGCTTTCCGGTGACCACCGCGCCCTCGGGCACGGTGACGTCGAGCGTGGCCACGGGCTCGCCGGAGCGGAGGTTGCCGATCCAGGCGGGGCCCTCGTTGCGGAAGCCGACCTCGGCCGTCACGGTCTCGCCCTCGGCGCCTTCGGCCTCGGCTCCGTACGCCCTGAAGCCGGCCGTGTTCTCCGTGCGGAAGTCGGCCTCCTGCTGGTTGTCCCCCGGCTCCAGGTCCAGGCCCCGGGCGGCGGAGGTGACCTTCTGCAGGGTGAGCTCCGGGCCCGTGCCCCGGGTGAAGGGCGCTCCTGCCCGTTGCGCCGGGCGCTGCGCGGCGCCGCCCTCCTGGATGCGGTAGAGGAACGTGTCGTAGTACGCGCGCTCGGTGGCCTCGACCGAGAGCGGCAC
Source organism: Streptomyces sp. NPDC002125 (assembly GCF_053593715.1). Lineage (NCBI taxonomy): Bacteria > Bacillati > Actinomycetota > Actinomycetes > Kitasatosporales > Streptomycetaceae > Streptomyces > Streptomyces sp. NPDC002125. Next base: position 108,069 of record NZ_JBSFDD010000008.1, read on the forward strand.
CGCGAGCGTGTAGGTGGCGCCCGGTTCGAAGGAGCCCTCGACGGAGCAGAGGGCGGTGGACCAGGCGAAGCCGTCCTGGGGCTCCTCCCCCGCCTCGTCGTCGTACGCGCAGTTGGCGTACCGCTCGGGTATCTCCAGGCCGCGGGTGTACATCAGGGTCAGCAGGACACCGTCGGCGGCCGTCGTCCCCTGGTTGCCGAAGGTGACCGGGGCCGGCTGTACGTCGCCGGGCCTCATCTCCCCCTCGAAGGCGATCCGCTTCATGACCAGGTCGGGTCCGCCGACGGTGACCTTCGTGGTGAAGGGGGCCAAGGTGGCCCCCTCCGACTCGCCGGTCACCCGGATCATGCCCGACGCGCCGTCCGCGCTGCCCTCGGCGGCGGTGAGGTCGAGGTCCGCGATGCCGCTGAGCCCGGGGCGGACGCCGTTGTCGTGGCAGACGGCGGTGGCACCCGTGATCGCGCACTCCGCGCCGGTGTCCTCGGCGACGGAGACGTCGGCGACGCCCGCGACGCCGCTGAGGTCGACGGTGTACGTCACCGCGCCCTCGTGGCCGGCGCCCTCCTCGTCGCCGTCCGGGTTGCTGACGGTGAGGCCGAGCGAGGTCTTCCGCGGGGAGCCGCTCTCCGGATACGGGTGCAGGGCCGTGTCCGCGGGGCCGCCGATCGTGAGGACGGGACCGTCCGCCCGTGCCGGGGTGCCGACGGCGAGCGAGCCGGCGGCCAGCAGCCCGGCGGCGGCGAGCCCGCATGCCGTACGGAGCGGCGCGGTTCTCGGGGAAAGGCGTGTCATCGCGAACCTCTGGGGATCGACGGAGCTGTGTGACTGCTGTGACTCGGTACGGGTTCGACCGCACAGCGGCGCGAAGAGTTGCGCCGGTCACGATCACGGATTGGGCACGGCGGGCGGATGTGGCGAGCGCCACATAAGGATTGTGTGAAACGTGGGACAACCGTTGCCCCGGTTCACAGGTCATGCATGGCGAACACCACCGGCTCGTCCGTACCCCACAACGGAGATCCGCTCATCTTTCGGCCGTACCGCAGCCAGCGCGGTACCACGGACCTGCTGAGGCCCCCTATGAAGCTCCGCCGCACCCTGGCACTCGCTGCCGCCACCGCCGTCATAGGCCCGGTCGTGCTGCTCTCGGCGCCGGCCGCGTTCGCCGACACCGAGACCACCACGACCGAGACCGTCTCGCCCACTCCGACCGAGACCGAGTCGGAGACGGCGTCCCCGACGGTGACGCCGGAGGCCACGGAGACGGCCGAGGAGACGGAGACCGCGTCCCCGACCCCGACCGAGACGGAGACGGAGACGGCGTCCCCGACCCCGACCGAGACCGAGTCGGAGACCGCCTCCCCGACCCCGACGCCCACCCCGTCCGAGACCGACGACGAGGAGGAGGGCGAGGACCTCGGCGAGTGCGAGCCCCAGCCCCTGGAGCTCTCCATCAACGGCCTCTCCGGCAAGATCGCCCGGGGCAGCGGCTGGGACCGCTTCACCTTCAACGTCTACAACGACTCCGACAAGACCGTGAAGAACGTGGCGTTCTTCGCGGGCGCCGCCGCCGACAAGGCGGGCGAGCAGCTCTTCACCTCCAAGCAGGTCCGCCTCCAGGCGCTCAACGACGGCACCTGGGAGGACCTGGACGAGCTGGGCACCTCGTCCGGTTACGTCGGCGAGACGGACGAGATCAAGCCGGGCTACGAGGTCGACATCGACCTGCGCCTCAAGGTCGAGGCGAGCGCCCCGATCGGGGCCGGCTTCAGCCTCGGCGGCGGGCTCGTCTTCGGCGAGGAGCTCGAGGCCGTTCCGTGCTTCACGGACGTCGCCTACAAGTTCCAGATCGTGAAGGCCGGCGGCGAGGACGGCACGAAGCCCCAGGAGGGCGGCAAGGTCCCCGTCCCCACCACCCCGCCGACCGGCGACACCGCCCAGGTGACCGGCAGCCTCGCCGAGACCGGTTCGTCCTCCAGCACCCCGGTGTTCGCCCTCGCGGGCGGCGCGGCCGTGGTTCTGGGTGCCGGCGCGATGTTCATCGTGCGGCGCCGCAGGAACGGTGACGCCGCCGCGTAAGGCGTGTCACCGGTAGGTACGTGAAGGGGCTGCACTCGGAGGGGGGTGCAGCCCCTTGGCGTTCGTACGGACGGCCCGGTCGCGACGTCCGTATCCACGGGCACCCCGGTCCGTAAGGGCGCCCCGTCGCGGCCTCGTCCGTACCGGCGCCCCGGTCGCTCAGGCCTCGGAGGCGGCCTTCCTCGGCGGGACCGTCGGCATTCCCAGGAACGGCAGCTTCAGCGCGCCGAACGCCTCCTGCGGCACCGCGGGTGCCTTGGGCGCCACGGCGGCCAGCCTTTCGTAGGCCGCGTCCTGCGCCGGGCGCGGGTCCTCCTCGCCCTTGTTGGGCCAGAAGGACATCGCCCGCTCCGCCTGCGCCGTGATGGTCAGAGACGGGTTGACGCCGAGGTTGGCGGAGACCGCGGAGCCGTCGACCACGGAGATGCCGGGGTGTCCGTACAGCCGGTGGTACGGGTCGATAACCCCCTCGTCCGGGCCCGCTCCAATCGGACAGCCGCCCAGGAAGTGCGCGGTGAGCGGGGTGCCCATCAGCTCCCCGATGTTCGAGCCCGCGAAGCCGTTGATCTCCTGGGCGAGCAGCGTCGCGCCCTGGGTGGCCTCGGCTATCTGGGTCGGGTTGGGCGAGCCGTGGCCCTGCCGGGCGGTGAGCAGACCCTTGCCGACGCCGCCGGGCTTGCGGTACGCGGTCAGCGAGTTGTCCAGCGACTGCATGACGAGGCCGATGATGGTCCGCTCCGACCAGCGCCGGTTGGACAGGGAGCGCATGGTGAGCCACGGGTGCCTGGCCACGTTGCCGAACCAGCTCAGCACCCGGTGCGTGCTGTAGGGCACCTGGAGGATGGTCAGCGCGCCCATCGCGTTGGAGCCCTTGCCGTATCGCACCGGCTCGATGTGGGTGTTCTCGTCGGGGTGGATCGACGAGGTGATCGCGACGCCCTGGGTGAAGTCGGCCTTGGCGGTGCCGTGTTTCTTGCGGTAGCGGCGGTCGCTGGTCTGCGCGCCCACCAGGCCCTCGGAGTTGGTGCGGGTCAGCTCCCCGAGCCGGGGCGAGAGTCCGGGCAGCAGCCCTTCGTCCTTCATCGTGTGCAGCAGGGTCTGCGTGCCGTACGTCCCCGCCGCGATGACGACCTTCCGGGCCCGCAGCACGGACGGTGCCGCCTTGCGCCGCCGGTTCGTCGGCACGGTCGACACGCGGTGGCCGCCGTCCCCGTCCTCGGTGACCGCGACGACGGAGGTCATCGGGTGGATGACGGCGCCGGCCTTCTCGGCGAGGTACAGGTAGTTCTCGTTGAGCGTGTTCTTCGCGCCGTGACGGCAGCCCGTCATGCATTCGCCGCACTGGGAACAGGCCTTGCGGGCGGGGCCCGCGCCGCCGAAGTAGGGGTCGGCGGCCTCTCCCCCGGGCTTCGTCAGCGCCGTCCCGTCGGCGTCCTGGCCGTCGCCGAAGAACACGCCGACCGGTGCGAGGTGGAAGCTGTCGCCGACGCCCATGGACTCGGCGACGGCCTTGAGGTGGACGTCCGCCGGGGTCACGGTCGGGTTGAGCCGCACCCCGAGCATCCTCTTCGCCTGGTCGTAGTACGGCGCGAGCTCGGCCTTCCAGTCGGTGATCCCGGCCCACTGGCTGTCCTCGAAGAACGGCGCGGGCGGCACGTACAGCGTGTTGGCGTAGTTGAGGGAGCCTCCGCCGACCCCGGCTCCCGCCAGCACCATCACCTTGCCCAGCAGATGCACGCGCTGGATGCCGAACAGGCCGAGGGCGGGAGCCCAGAGATAGTTCTTGATGTCCCAGGAGTTCTTGGGGAGCGTCTCCCGCGTGAACCGCCGTCCCGCCTCCAGGACGCCGACCCGGTATCCCTTCTCGCTCAGCCGCAGGGCCGTGACCGCGCCGCCGAAGCCCGATCCGACGACGAGGACGTCGTAGTCGTACGCGTCGCCGTCCGTCGCCGGAGGGGCAGGTACGGCCTGATTCTGGGCAGGGCTGTCCTGGGACATGGCTCTCCTCGGTACGAAAAGGGCAGGTAGGGGGCGGGGCGCTGAGGTGGTGCTCAGCGCAGCCGGAAGGCCTTCATCGCCTTGAGGCTGCGGCTCATGAAGGCCGCGTACTTCTCGTCGTCCATCCCGAAGGCCGGCGCGAGGGGGATCAGCCGCTGCTGGGCGACCGTCTGCGCCTCGGTGTACTTGAGGATGCCCTCGGAGCCGTGCCTCCGGCCGAGACCGGAGTCCTTCATGCCGCCCATGGGCGACTGGACGCTGCCGTACGCGGGTGCGTAGCCCTCGTTGATGTTGACGGTGCCGGTCCGCAGCCGCGCGGCGACGCGGTGGCCGCGTCCCGAGTTCTTCGTCCAGACACTGGAGTTGAGGCCGTACGGGGTGGCGTTGGCGAGGGAGACCGCCTCGTCGTCGTCGCTGAAGCGGTAGATGGAGACGACGGGTCCGAAGGTCTCCTCGCCGCACACCGCCATGGGTGCCTCGACGCCGTCCAGGATGGTCGGCTCGTAGAAGAGCGGGCCGATGTCGGGACGGGCGACACCGCCCGCGACGAGCGTGGCGCCCTTCTCGACGGCCTCGGCGACATGCCGGCTGACGGTCTCCAGCTGCCGCTCGCCGACGAGGGAGCCCATGTCGGCCCCGTAGGCGAGGGAGTTGCCGAGCCGCATGGCCTTCGTACGGGCGGCGAAGCGCTCCACGAAGTCGTCGGCGACGGACTCGTGGACATAGAGCCGCTCGATGGAGATGCAGAGCTGTCCGGCGGAGGAGAAGCAGGCGCGGACGGCGCCCGCGGCGGCCTTCTCCACGTCGGCGTCCTCCAGGACGAGCATGGCGTTCTTCCCGCCGAGTTCGAGGGACACCCCGACCAGCCGGGCGGCGGCGCCCTGCGCGACCTCGCGGCCGGTGCGGGTGGAGCCGGTGAAGGAGACGTAGTCGGCGCGGCTGACGACCGCGGGGCCGACGACGGGGCCCTCGCCCAGGACGACCTGGAAGACCTCGGCGGGCAGCCCTGCCTCGATCAGCAGGTCACGGGCCCACAGCGCGGTGAGCGCGGTCTCCGTGTCCGGCTTCATCACGACGGCGTTGCCGGAGACGAAGGCGGGCAGCGCGTCGCCGACGGAGAGTTCGAGCGGGTAGTTCCAGGGGGCGATCTGGCCGATGACCCCGCGCGGCTGGCGCAGTTCGGTGACCTTGGTGAGGGTCGGGACGACCCCGGTGTGCCGCTTCGGCTTCAGATAGGAGACGGCCTTGCGCCCGTAGTGGCGGGCAGCGACGGCGACGGCCTGCACCTCCTCGTGGGCGTGCAGCCTGGCCTTGCCGGTCTCCAGCTGGATGAGGTCGAGGACCTCGGACTGGCGCTGGAGCACCAGGTCGTGGAAGCGGAGCAGCACGGCGGCCCTGGCCCGGACGGGGGTCGCGGCCCAGACGGGCTGGGCGGCACGGGCCCGGTCGAAGGCGGTGTCGACGTCCTCGGGGGTGGACTCGGGCAGGTCGGCCAGCTTCTCCCCGGTGAAGGGGCTGTGGTTGGCCGTGCGGCCCGAGCCGACGACGTCACGGGTCAGCTGGGCGACCACCTCGGGCGTCACCACGTCGGCTGCGGTGCGCGCGCCCGCGGGGGCCGCGGCCACCGGGTTGGTGCCGACGCGGGTGCCGGGGGCGGCGGAGGTGTTCGTGGAGGCCTGCGAGTCCGTCATGAGGGCGAGAGTATGTCCAGCCGCCCACTTTGGGTACCCGTGGGTAACAGGTTTTCACAGACCCCGCCGGAGACGCGTCCCCCGTCCGGCCATACAGCCAGTGATCACTGGCGGCATATCCGCTGATCAGGAGTGATGCGCCACGCATCCGGGCCTCGGACGTCAGGAATCGTGAATCTTCGGACACCCGCGCGCCCCGTACGGACGGAGCCGCGCCGCAGGGGCGCTCAGCCCGCGCTCCGGGGCGGCTGCCAGCTGCGCAGCATCGTCTCGAAGCGCTCCAGGCTCTCGTCCCAGTCCTCCTCGGGCCCCGTCATGTAGAGCGCGTACTCGGGGCCGCCCTCCTCGGCGAAGTACATCTGGTCGATGCCGTAGCGCTGGCCCGGATGGTCCTTGGACTCCACCCAGGTGAACTCCCAGAGGGAGCCGGGGCGGTCGCGGAAGACGTTCCGTTCCATGGAGAGGCGTTCGTAGCCCGGCAGGCGTACGGACAGGTCCCTCTCAAGGCTCTGGGTGTGCGCGTACGCGCTGTCGAAGTCGGGCTCCGGGTCGAGGCTGATCCGGATACGGTGCGCTCCGCCGTCCGGGGTGTAGTCGATCTGGCCGTTCTCCGTCTGCCGCACCCAGCCGTCGGGCACGAGGAGGCTGAAGCCCTCGGGGTCCTGGACCCGGCTCCAGCCGTCGGGTATCTCCGTGGAGGCCACCGGTTCGCCCGATTCCGAGGGCTCCTGGCCCTTCGACGGGTCCGCGGAGGAGGAAGGGGAGGGCGCCGGGCCGTCGGTGACCCGGTCCTCCGCGCCACCGGCCGTGCTCACGCCGTTGTCCCCGTACTTCATCGCGACGAGCCCGCCCCCCGCGCCGATCAGCGCGGCCACGACGACCACCAGCAGGACGGTGCGCCACCGGTTCCCCCCGCGCCGGGCCGTGGACACGGAGGTGTACGGGGGCGCGGGCGGCGGCTGAGCGAGCCTGGCCGTCGAAGCCTCCGGGGTGGAGAGGGCGCGCAGGTCCTCGTCGGAGATCCGCTGCGTCGGCACGTGCGCCTGCGCTGCCCGGGGCCTGCGCCCCTCCATCGCGTCCAGCAGCATGCGCTCGGCCTCTTCGGCCGTCGGGCGGTCCTCGGGGGCCTTGCGCAGCAGCGCGGTGATCACGGGCGCCAGCGCGCCGCCGCGCTGCGGCGGGGGCGGCTCCTCGGTGACGACGGCCTGCATGGTGGAGATGGGTGAGGTCCGGCGGAAGGGCGAGCTGCCCTCGACCGCCGTGTAGAGCGTGGCGCCCAGCGACCAGAGGTCGGAAGCGGGGCCGGGGTCGCCGCCGCGTACCCGCTCGGGCGCCAGATAGTCGATGGAGCCGACCAGTTCGCCCGTCCTGGTGATGGTGGAGTCACCCTCGATGGCGGCGATCCCGAAGTCGGTCAGCAGCACCTGCCCGTCACGGGCGAGCAGCACGTTGCCCGGCTTCACATCGCGGTGCAGCACCCCGGCGCCGTGGGCGGCGCGCAGGGCGCCCAGCACATGGAGCCCGATCCTGGCGGCCTCACGGGGCTCGATCTCGCCGGACTCCTTCGTGGCGTCGGCGAGCGAGGGCCCGTCGACGTACTGCATGACGATCCAGGGCCGGTTGTCGTACTCGATGACGTCATGGACGGTGACGACCCCGGGGTGCGTGATGCGCGCCGCCGCCCGTGCCTCCTTCTGCGTACGGGCGTGGAGCACGGCCCGGTCCGCCTCGGCGGCGTACAGTCCCGCGGTCAACTCCTTGACGGCGACGGTCCGGTGCAGCACTTCGTCATGGGCGCGCCACACCTTGCCCATGCCGCCCCGGCCCAGGACGTCACCCAGCCGGTACCGCCCGGCCAGTACGATTCCCGCGTCCGTTCCCTGCCCGTTGTCCACGTGTGTCCCCGCCCCGTTCCTTGGGACGACAGGTTACGGACGGGAGGCGGCGCGACGTAACCTCGCACCGCTCACGAGACCGCACTGTGATGCTTGTCGCGCACAGCCGCCGTCCCGTCAGGAGCCCACCCTGTACGAGGAGATGGCCTGTTCGTAGATGTCGGAGACCTTGTCCCGCTCGTTCTCCGGACCGATGACCTGCACGATGTGGTACCTGCCGTCCACGATCATCACCAGGTTGCGGACGTACACCTGACGGCCACCGCTCTCCTGCCAGGTGAACTGCCCCTCGGCCATGGCCTGTTTGCCGACGTCGATGCGGCGGACGCCCGTGGAGGTGGCCCAGCTGGACTCCCGGAAGGGCTTCAGCTCGGGCTCACCGGTCCGCTGGTAGTCCAGCGGGTCGTTGCCGTGTGCCTTGACGGTGTCCCGTCCGGGCACGACCAGCACGCTGAACCCGTCGCTGCCGTAGCGGATCTGGCGGTCCGCGTTGGCCGGGCTGCGCTGCCAGTCCTCGGGCACACCGATCTCGAAGCCCTCCGCGTCCTTGCGCAGCTTGTAGCCCGCCGGGAGGGCGACCGCGGAACGGCTGGTCTGCGGTTTCTGGGTCGAGCCCGAGGACTCCGGCGCCTTCGAGGACGGCGACGCCCCGGTGGACGCGCTGTCGCCGGGCTGCTGGTCCGCGGGTGCCGCGGAGTCCGCGGGCGCCGCTCCGGCTCCCGTCCCCGAATCCGCCTTGGGCATGAACATCACGGCGTAGGTGATCGCCGCTGCCATCGCCAGCAGGATGAGCACCAGCAGCAGCCTGCCGAGCCGCCGAGGCGCCCTGCGGCCGGGTGCCGGCTCGCGCAGGACCTTGGGGCCCTTGGGCTCGCGGGGTGCGCGCGGCGGCTTCTCGTACGCCTGCCGCTTCTCCTGGCGCCGCTCCTGGCGCGTCTCCTGCCGCTGCGGCTTCCCCTGCCGGTGCCGGCCGTGCGCGGCGCCGCGTCCCCGGCGGCGGCGCACGAGCTCGCCACGGCGGCGCACGATCGGCAGACGGGTGGCGTCGGCGGGCGGCATCTCGACGAGGTCGGTGCCCGCCTCGGGCTCGGGGGCCGAGCGCACGAGGGAGCGCAGCCAGCCGCGCAGCTCCTCGAAGTCGGGGCGCTCGGTCGGATCCTGGCGCAGCAGCGACTCGACGACGGGGCGCAGCGGGCCGCACTCCTCCGCGAAGGCGGGCGGCTCGCCGCAGACCATCTGGACGAGCTCGGCGGCGTTCTCCTCGGGATACGGGGCATGGCCCTGCACCGCGCGGTAGAGCAGGGCGCCGAGCGCCCACAGGTCGGTGGAGGGGCCTATGGGCGGGGCCAGCTGCCAGTTGTCGTGGACCGGGCCCGCCTGCTCCGGCGCCCACCGCTCGGTGACGGCGCCGACGACGGCGATACGTGCCTGCCGGGCGCGTTCGGCGGCGAGGGGGGTGGCGGGGCCGCGGTAGGCGGGCGTGGTGCCCCTTCCCGCGACGACCTCGTCCCATCCGCCCGCGGGCCGGCCTGCCGGGACGGGCTGCGGCAGCCGGTCCCCGCGCTCCACGGAACCGCTGCCGAGGCGCTGGGCATCGGCGCGCAGCGCGTCCTCACCGGAGCGGCCGGGGCCGCCGGAGCCACCGGCGGGCACGGGGCGGCCGGAGCCGGGGCCGTCGCCCCAGGTGCCCGCGAGGTGGACGCGGCGGGGAGGCGGCGGGCCGCCCGGGTCCTCGTCGTCGTCCTCGTCATCCTCGTCGTCGTAGCCGTAGGGATGCGGGCCCTCGGCGGGGCGGCCCCAGGCGCCGGTCAGCTGCGGGGGGCCCGGGACGGGCGGAGCGGCGGGCTCCTCCCGCTCGCCCGTGCCCGTTTCGTGCTCCTGCTCCTGCTCCTGCTCCGGGGCGGACGTACCCGCCTCGCGCCCGTGATCCGCTTCCGCGCGCTTGCGGTCCTCGCCCGCGCGGGCGGCTGCGCGGGCTCCCGCCCGGTAGGCAGCGATGGCCCCGGCCCTGGCGGCGCGCAGCTGCGCGGCGCTGCTCGCTCCGGGCTGCGCCACGGGAAGCGCCGCCGGGGGCGACAGCTCCACCTCGGCGCGGGTCCCGGGGGCCGGCACTCCGTCGGTGGACGCCCTGGGTGCGGGCAGGGCGTCGGGCACGCCGGGGCCGTCCTGGGCGGGCGGGGCGCCAGGCGCGCGGAACGACTCGTGCCCGGACGGCGGCACGCGGAACGCGTCCTGCCCGGACGGCGGCACGCGGAACGCGTCCTGCCCGGACGGCGGACCATGGAACGCGTCCTGCCCGGACGGCGGTTCCGGCGCGGGCTCCGGCTCGGCGGCGGGCAGCTCGAACGTCTCGGCCGGGCCGGGCTCCACGGCGTACGGACCGGCGGGGCCCGGCTCCACGGCCGGCGGCTCGTACGGACCGGTGGGGCCCGACTCCACCGCGGGCGGCCCGTAGGCGTTCTCGTCGTCCGGCTGCGGTACGGGGACATAGCCGCACAGCGCTTCCTCTGCGGCCCCCGCCGCGAGCCCGGTCAGCACGACCCGGCCGTCGTCGCAGACCAGCACCGTGCGGACCGTGATGTTGCGGTGCGTCCAGCCGTGCGCGTGCAGGACCCGCAGCGCCGTGAGCACGTCGGAGCCGATCTCGGCGGCGCGGTAGGGGTTGAGCGGGCGCTCGGCGAGGAGCGCGGCGAGCGGCCGGGCGGCGACCAGTTCGCTCACTATCCAGAGCGATCCCGCCTCGGCGAACACGTCGAAGACCTGGTCCAGGCGCGGATGGTCGGGCACCTGGGCCGCCGCCTGCGCCGCCTCGATCGCCCGGCGGACGGCGGGGTCCGTGGACCTGCGCACCGTACGTCCGGAAGCCCGCCTGGACGCCGAGGGCAGCCCGTCGGCGTCGAGCACCTCCGCGTCCACGACCTCCGGCAACGGCACCTGCCGGACGAGGACTTCCTGCCCGCTGTATGTGTCGAACGCCCGGGTCTCGACCAGTTCGTACGCATCGGACGGGGGCAGCGGAAGGCGGTAGCGGTCGGCAAGCACCCGACCCGCGTAGTCGTCCACGACGCCTCCCCAGAGCGCGCTGTTCCCCCGGTCATGAAGACCGCATGAATCCATCAATTGCGGTCACTTATCGTGCAATTGACCCATCATTGCGGCTGCGTACGGTCCTCGGCCTCTCACAATACGTGGCAAGTCCCGGCCGCGCGGCCGGGTCACCACAACCCGGCCACAACCCGTCCACGACCCGGCCCCTTCCGGGCCCCGTGCGGCTCAGTCGGTGGGCCCGAAGGTGGCGAACGCCGTCTCACGCAGGGTCCGGCACTCGTCGCCGTCCCACTCGTCCGCCTTGCAGCTGATCATGATCGAGTAGCCGTGGGTGGCGTCGGCCTTGAAGCCCCGGTTGAGGACCCTGACCCTCGTACCCTGCTGGACGCGTGTGAACTCCCAGTCAGCGACGGTCGGATAGCCGTTGTACTCGACCTTCCGTATCCCGATGTGCTTGTAGCCGCTGCTCAGACTCCTGGTGGCCGCGACAGCACCCGCCCAGGCGGCTGCCGCGTCGTCCTTCGGGGAGGCGTTGTAGTCGATCTGGATGCGAGGGAAGCCGCCGTCGGCGTTGTAGATCGCGCCCGAGTTCCGGCCCGCTATGGCGTCGAACCTGAACTTCTCCGGCATCGCGACGGAGAAGTGGAACTGCTTGTTCGTGACGGTTCTGAACCCGGCGGGAAGCGCGTCGGGGTCCGGTTCGCCGGACTCGGCCGCCGATGCCGAGGGCTCGGTGCTCGCCTCGCCCTTGCCCTGGCCGGTCTCGCCGCCCTTCTCCGTCCCGCTGTCCTCGCCCTTGCCCGAGCCGCCGGTGTCCGCCGCGGCGTCACCCCCGGCCGTCGTGCCGGCCGATGCCGTGGTGCCGTCCTTGGCCCCGCCGCCCTCGTCGCCCGCGCTGTCGTCGCCGAGGGTGAGCGCGAGGACCGTGCCGAGCACGGCCAGCACGACCACACCCGCGATGACGGCCAGCGTGCGGCGCGGCACGACATCGGTGATCGACGCGGTGGTCCTGGCGGGCTCCCCCGCGGGGCGCGACGGTGCGGCGGGCCCGGAGGCCGAGGCGGTGGCCGTCCTGGAGCCCGGCGCCTGCGACGGCGCTGCCGCCGCGCCTGCCGCCGGGGTCTTCGCGTTGCGCACGGACCGCAGCGCGCCGCGCAGCCGTTCCCGGGTGCTGTCCACCGCACCGGAGACGGCGCCGGAGACCGCACCGGCACCGCCGGCCGCGGCTCCAACGGCGCCCGGCCCCGCGGACGCGGGGGCGGAACCGGAGGCCGGGGCCCCTGGTGCGGAACCGCCTGCGGCCGGGTCGCCCGCGCCATGTGCCGTGCCGGCCGCGGAGGCGGCGAGACCGGCAGCCGCAGCGGTGCCGGCCGCCTTCTTGCCGTTCCTCGCATCGCTCCGGCCGGACGTGCCGCTCCTGCCGCCCGGTGAGTCGTCGACCGTGGGCAGCGCCATGACCTGGGTGGCGTCGGCGGGGGGCGGGACGGGCTTGTCCGGGGCGTTGATCACCGCGTTGAGCAGGACCCGAGCACCGGCGTCGTCGAGGCGCTGGTCGGGGTCCCTGGCCAGCAGGCCGTAGATGACCTCTTCCAGCGGGCCCGCGTGGACCGGCGGTTCGACCGGCTCCGTCATCACGGCGGTCAGGGTGGCGATGGCCGAGCCCTTGTCGTACGGCGGGCGGCCCTCGACGCTCGCGTACAGCAGCCCGCCGAGCGACCAGAGGTCGGCGGGCGGGCCCGGCTTGTGCCCGCGTGCGCGCTCGGGCGAGATGTAGGAGGGGGCGCCGACGAGCATGCCCGTCGAGGTGACGGAGGGGTCGCCCTCGACCTGGGCGATCCCGAAGTCGGTCAGGACGACGCGGCCGTCCTCGGAGATCAGCACGTTGGACGGCTTCACGTCGCGGTGGAGGATGCCCTCGCGGTGCGCCGAGCGCAGCACGTCGAGGATGGCGAGTCCGACCTCCGCCGCGCGCCTCGGTGTCAGCGTTCCGTCCTCGCGGATCACCTCGGCGAGCGACTTGCCCTCGATGAGTTCCATGACGATCCACGGCCGGTCGTCCTCGTCGACCACGTCGTAGACCGTCACCGCGCTGGTGTTGCGGATCCTCGCGATGGCCTTCGCCTCGCGCAGGGTCCGCGTGATCAGACGCCGCTTCTCGTCCTCGTCGATGGAGGACGGGAACCGGAGTTCCTTGACCGCGACCGTACGCCCCAGCGTCTCGTCGGCGGCACGCCAGACCGTGCCCATGCCGCCCCGGCCGAGCACCTCCCCAAGGCGGTACCGCCCCGCGAGGAGACGTCCGTCCTTGTCCCGTTGGGGCTCCTGCGCCTGCTCCGCCTCCGACATGCGTCCCCTCTGCGATCAACCCGCCCTGGCAGAGCGTCCATTGTCCCTCACCCCGGGACCGGTCATGGTGCCGGGTCCGGGGACGGCCATGACACGGCCCGGGGGAACGGCCCCCCGCCGCGCCGATGTCCAGGGCGCTTTCCGCCACCCGTACGCTCCGGCTCCGCCCGCGCGGTGAAGCGCGGGCCCGCCCCAGCGAACCACATCCCGCTCCCGGCATCGTCCTGCCTCCCCCGCCCGCCGTCGAGAGCCGCGCCCCGCCAGCCGCCCCGCAGTCACGCCGGAGGGCCCCGCGGCAACGCGCCACGACGGGCTCAGCCCTCGCTCCCCTCTCCCCAACACCCCTGACGGGACAGCCCGTACAAGGCGGGCGTCCGCCCCGCACCACCGTGGCCCGGCGGGTGCTCAGATCGGCACGATGTCCGGCGCCCCCAGCCGTGCCGCGTCCGCCGTGAGGTCGTCCGGCTGCCGCTGCGACTCCCGCTCCGCCTCCACCCGCTTGCGGTAGTGCTCCACCTCCCGCTCGACCTGGTCCGTGTCCCAGCCGAGCACCGGAGCCATCAGGTCCGCGCACTCGCGGGCGCAGCGGGTGCCGCGGTCGAAGGTCTCGATGGAGATGCGGGTACGCCGCGTCAGGACGTCGTCGAGGTGGCGGGCGCCCTCGTGCGAGGCGGCGTAGACGACTTCGGCGCGGAGATAGTCCTCGGCCCCGGCAAGCGGCTCGCCCAGCGAGGGGTCGCCCTGGACGAGATCGAGGAGTTCCTCCGTCATCGAGCCGTACCTGTTGAGCAGATGCTCCACCCGGACCACGTGCAGCCCGGTCCTGGCGGCGATCCTTGCGCGGGCGTTCCACAGGGCGCGGTAGCCCTCGGCGCCCAGCAGCGGGATGTCCTCCGTGACGCAGTCGGCCACCCGCTGGTCCAGGGCGTGCACCGCCTCGTCCACCGCGTCCTTCGCCATCACCCGGTACGTCGTGTACTTCCCTCCCGCGACGACGACGAGCCCCGGTGCCGGATGGGCCACCGTGTGCTCGCGCGAGAGCTTGCTGGTGGCGTCCGACTCCCCGGCCAGCAGGGGCCGCAGTCCGGCGTAGACGCCCTCGACGTCGTCCCTGCCCAGCGGGGTGTTCAGCACCGAGTTGACGTGTTCGAGCAGATAGTCGATGTCCGCGCTGGAGGCGGCCGGATGGGCCTTGTCGAGATCCCAGTCGGTGTCCGTCGTGCCGATGATCCAGTGCCGCCCCCACGGGATCACGAAGAGCACGGACTTCTCGGTCCGCAGGATGAGCCCGGTCGAGGAGTGGATGCGGTCCTTGGGCACGACGAGGTGGATGCCCTTCGACGCCCGCACGTGGAACTGCCCGCGCTCGCCGATCAGCGCCTGGGTGTCGTCCGTCCACACCCCGGTCGCGTTGACCACCTGCTTGGCCCTGACCTCGTACTCCCCGCCCCCCTCGACGTCCTGCATCCGCGCCCCGACGACCCGCTCGCCCTCCCGCAGGAAGCCGGTCACCCGCGCGCGGTTCGCCACCTGGGCGCCGTACCCCGCGGCCGTGCGCACCAGGGTCGCCACATAGCGCGCGTCGTCCATCTGGGCGTCGTAGTACTGGAGGGCGCCCACCAGGGCGTCCTTCTTCAGGGCGGGGGCGACCCGCAGGGCGTGGCGGCGGGAGAGGTGCCGGTGCACGGGCAGGCCCCGGCCGTGGCCCGAGGACACCGACATCGCGTCGTACAGCGCGACGCCCGAGCCGGCGTACAGCCGCTCCCACCCCTTGTGCTGCAGCGGATAGAGGAAGGGGACGGGCTTGACGAGGTGCGGAGCCAGCCGCTCCAGCAGCAGCCCCCGCTCCTTCAGCGCCTCCCGCACGAGCGCGAAGTCCAGCATCTCCAGATAGCGCAGCCCGCCGTGGATCAGCTTGCTGGACCTGCTGGACGTCCCCGAGGCCCAGTCGCGCGCCTCGACGAGCCCGGTGGAGAGTCCTCTGGTGGCCGCGTCCAGCGCGGTCCCGGCGCCGACCACGCCCGCTCCCACGACCAGCACGTCCAGTTCGCGCTCGGCCATCGCGGCCAGCGCCTCGGTGCGCTCCGCGGGTCCCAGTGTCGCTGTCCTCACTGCTGCCTCCCGGTAATCCCGGTGCATCGGGGTGGGTGGTACGGCACGGGAGCGGGGCCGGCCAAGCGGCCGGGCGCCCGTGCCCACCACTCGATTCTGTCCGCGGTCCACGACTTCAGCCACTGCCTGTGGACAACACCCGCCCTACAAGAGTCACAGAATGCGACATATAGGTCATATTTACGCCTAGTCTGACATTGCGCTGTCCCCAGCAGTTGCGCTTTCTGCCTTCTTGGTCTTAGGGAAAGGACGGCCCACATGCCGGCAGACCTTGCTGTCATCGGACTCGGTCACCTCGGCCTGCCCCTCGCCCAAGCAGCCGTCGGCGCGGGAATCCAGACCGTCGGCTACGACACCGATCCACGCCCCTTCGCCGAGCTCTCCGCGGGCCGTACGCCGGTCGAGGGATCTCTCAGCGCCTCCGACATCCGCAGGATGGTCGCGGGAGGTTTCCGGCCCACCGCCGATCCCGCCGAGCTGGGCCGGGTCCGCACCGCCGCGATCTGCGCCCCCACCCCGCTGGGGCCGGACCGTACCCTCGACCTCGGCGCCGTCACCGACTCGGCCCGGGCCCTCGCCGCGAGGCTGCGGCCGCACACCACCGTCCTGGTCGAATCGGCCGTGCCGCCCGGCACCACCGAGAACGTCGTACGCCCCCTGCTGGAGGAGGGCTCCGGGCTCCGCGCCGGACGCGACTTCCACCTCGCCCACTCCCCCGGCCGCCTCGACCCCGGCAACCGCACCCACGTCTACGGCAACACCCCCAAGGTCATCGGCGGCCTCACCCCCGCGTGCACCGAGTCGGCCGCGGCCTTCTACGGGCGGCTCACGGACAAGGTCGTACGGGCCCGGGGCCCGCGCGAGGCGGAGATGACGAAGGTCCTCGAAACCAACTTCCGGCACGTCAACATCGCGCTGGTCAACGAGATGGCGGTGCTCTGCCACGATCTCGGGGTGGACCTCTGGGACGTCATCAGGTGCGCCGAGACCAAGCCGTTCGGCTTCGAGCCCTTCCGTCCCGGGCCCGGTGTCGGCGGCCACGGAGCTCCGGTGGACCCCGGCTACTTCCCGTACAACAGCCGTACGCCCGGCCACCCGTTGCGCATGGTCTCGCTCGCCAAGGAGATCAACGACCGGATGCCCAGCTACGTCATCCAGCGCTGCGCGACCCTGCTCAACGAGCACGGCAAGTCCGTGCGGGGGGCCAGGGTCCTGCTGCTCGGGGTCACCTACAAGCCGGACCTCGCCGACCAGGAGGCGTCCCCCGCCCGTGAGATCGCCACCCGGCTGATGGATATGGGCGCCCAGATCGGCTACCACGACCCGCACGTCCTGGACTGGCGCGTGCGCGACCTGCCGGTGCCGCGCGCCGACTCGCTGTACGAGGCCGCCGCCGGGGCCGACCTGACGGTGCTTCTGCAGCACCACCGGACGTACGACCTCCAGGGCCTCGCGGTGAAGGCCCAGCTCCTCCTGGACACCCGGGGCGCGACCCCCGCGGGCGCCGCCCACCGGCTGTAGCGCGGCCCCGGGCGGTGCCCGCCGGATTCCGGTGGGCCGTGTCGGCGCGGGCTGCTAGCCTGCGGCGTCACTTCTCGCACAGCCGTGCGCACCGTCCCAGGGGGAACACCACCATGAGCCAGCCCGTGCAGCCGCCGAACCCGCAGCAGCCCGGCGGCGGCAATCCGTACGCCGCCCAGCAGCCCAACCCGTACGCCGGCCAGCAGCCTCCGGCCCCCACGGGCAACCCGTTCGCGGGCCAGCAGGGCCAGCAGCCCGGCCAGTTCGGCGGCGGCTCCTTCCCGCCCGCCCCGCGCCCGGCCGGCGGCAACGTGGGCCTCGGCGTGCTGGTCGCCCTGGGCGCCGCGGTCGTCGCCGCGATCCTCTACGGCGTCCTCGCGGGCTCCATCGAGCGCGAGGTCGGCTACGCGGCCGTCGGCGTGGGCTTCCTGGTCGGCTTCGTGGCGAGCAAGGTCTCCGGCCCCAGCCCGGCCGTGCTCGGCGCCAGTGCCGTCTTCTCCCTGGTCGCCGTGTTCCTCGGCCAGCTGATCGGCATGTCGATGATCCTCGCCGACGGTCTGGGCGTCGGCTTCTCCGAGGTCTTCTTCGACCACTTCGGCGACCTCGTGGACGTCTGGAAGCAGGAGGCCGACTTCATGACGTACCTCTTCCTGCTCCTCGGCCCCGTCGCCGCCTTCGGTGGAGCCCGCAAGGCCGGCTGACCTCCCGCACACGCACCGCGGCCCGGACCATCCGATGGTCCGGGCCGCGGTGCGTGGTGCGTGCGGTGTCAGCGGCGGTGCTGCGAGTCCGCCACCGTCACCTCGACGCGCTGGAACTCCTTGAGGTCGCTGTAGCCCGTGGTGGCCATCGCCCGGCGCAGCGCGCCGAAGATGTTCATCGAGCCGTCGGGGGTGTGCGAGGGGCCGGTGAGGACCTCCTCCGTCGTGCCGACGGAGCCGAGGTCGACCAGCTTGCCGCGCGGCACGTCCTCGTGAACGGCCTCCATGCCCCAGTGCCGGCCGCGGCCGGGCGCGTCCGTGGCACGGGCCAGCGGGGAGCCCATCATCACGGCGTCCGCGCCGCAGGCGATGGCCTTGGGCAGGTCGCCGGACCAGCCGACGCCGCCGTCCGCGATGACGTGGACGTAACGGCCGCCGGACTCGTCCATGTAGTCACGGCGCGCGCCGGCCACATCGGCGACCGCGGTCGCCATCGGGACCTGGATGCCGAAGACGTTGCGCGTGGTGTGCGCGGCGCCGCCGCCGAAGCCGACGAGGACACCGGCCGCGCCGGTGCGCATCAGGTGCAGGGCGGCGGTGTACGTGGCGCAGCCGCCGACGATGACCGGGACGTCCAGCTCGTAGATGAACTGCTTCAGGTTGAGCGGCTCGGCCGCACCCGAGACGTGCTCGGCGGAGACCGTCGTACCGCGGATGACGAAGATGTCTACGCCGGCGTCGACGACGGCCTTGGAGAACTGGGCGGTGCGCTGCGGCGAGAGCGCGGCGGCGGTGACGACACCGGAGTCGCGCACCTCCTTGATGCGCCGGCCGATCAGCTCCTCCTGGATGGGGGCGGAGTAGATCTCCTGGAGCCGCGGGGTGGCGGTCTCCACGGGCATCTCGGCGATCTCGTCGAGGAGCGCCTGCGGGTCCTCGTGCCGGGTCCACAGCCCCTCGAGGTTGAGGACACCGAGGCCGCCGAGCTCGCCGATGCGGATGGCGGTCTGCGGGGAGACCACCGAGTCCATGGGCGCGGCCAGGAAGGGAAGCTCGAAGCGGTAGGCGTCGATCTGCCAGGCGATCGAGACCTCCTTCGGATCACGGGTGCGCCGGCTCGGTACGACAGCGATGTCGTCGAACGCGTATGCCCGCCGGCCGCGCTTTCCGCGCCCGATCTCGATCTCAGTCACGATGGTGTGGCCTTTCCCTCTACGTCTGCGCTGTCCAGTATCCCCGACGCACACCTGAGGGGCGGTCCCGGGAACCCGGGTCCGCCCCTCAGCCGCTCGGATGCGTGTGCAGGCCGGGCTTACTTCCTGCTGTAGTTCGGTGCTTCGACCGTCATCTGGATGTCGTGCGGGTGGCTTTCCTTGAGACCCGCCGACGTGATCCGCACGAAGCGGCCCTTGCTCTCCATCTGGTCGACGGAGGCGGCGCCGACGTAACCCATGGTCTGGCGGAGGCCGCCGACCAGCTGGTGGAGGACGTTGGCCAGCGGGCCGCGGTAGGGCACCTGGCCCTCGATGCCCTCGGGGACGAGCTTGTCGTCCGAGGACACCTCGGCCTGGAAGTAGCGGTCCTTGGAGTACGACCGGCCCTGTCCACGGGACTGCATCGCGCCGAGCGAGCCCATGCCGCGGTACGACTTGAACTGCTTGCCGTTGATGAACATCAGCTCGCCCGGGGACTCCTCGCACCCCGCGAGGAGGCTGCCCAGCATGACGCTGTCCGCGCCGGCGGCCAGCGCCTTGCCGATGTCGCCGGAGTACTGGAGGCCGCCGTCACCGATGACCGGGACGCCCGCGGCACGCGCGGCGAGCGCGGCCTCGTAGATCGCGGTGACCTGCGGGACGCCGATGCCGGCGACCACGCGGGTGGTGCAGATCGAGCCGGGGCCGACGCCGACCTTCACGCCGTCGACACCGGCGTCGATGAGGGCCTGAGCGCCGTCACGCGTGGCGACGTTGCCGCCGATGACGTCGACGCCGACGCTCGACTTGATCTTCGCCATCCAGGCGAGGGCGTTGCTGTTGTGCCCGTGCGAGGTGTCGACGATCAGGAAGTCGACCCCCGCGGCGGCGAGCGCCTGCGCGCGGTCCAGCGCCTCGGGGCTGGCACCGACGGCCGCGCCGACCAGCAGACGGCCTTCGGCGTCCTTGGCGGCGTTCGGGTACTGCTCGGCCTTCTTGAAGTCCTTGACCGTGATGAGGCCCTTGAGGACCCCGGCCTCGTCGACCAGCGGGAGCTTCTCGATCTTGTGGCGGCGCAGCAGCTCCATGGCCTCCACGCCGGAGATCCCGACCTTGCCGGTGACGAGCGGCATCGGCGTCATGACCTCGCGCACCTGGCGCGACCGGTCCGACTCGAAGGCCATGTCACGGTTGGTCACGATGCCGAGGAGTTTCCCCGCCGGGTCGGTGACCGGGACGCCGCTGATGCGGAACTTCGCGCAGAGCGCGTCCGCCTCGCCGAGCGTCGCGTCGGGGTGCACGGTGATGGGGTCGGTGACCATCCCGGACTCGGACCGCTTGACCAGGTCGACCTGGTTGACCTGGTCCTCGATCGAGAGGTTGCGGTGCAGCACGCCGACGCCGCCCTGGCGTGCCATGGCGATGGCCATCCGGGCCTCGGTCACCTTGTCCATGGCGGCCGACAGCAGGGGGATGTTCACCCGTACGTTGCGCGAGATGAGAGTCGAGGTGTCGACCGCGTTCGGCAGAACCTCGGACGCGCCGGGCAGCAGCAGCACGTCGTCGTATGTCAGCCCGAGCGTCGCGAATTTCTCGGGCACTCCGTCGACGTTTGCAGTCATGACACCTTCCCCAAATGGCCTTGATCGGTGCGGATGTCCATGCTAACGGCCTCGCGGGGCGTCTCATTCCACGAGCAAGATCACCTAGCGGTTCTGTGCCTTCCTACAGAACCGCGGGGCCGCGCCGCCGGGCCTCGTCACTGGCCCGCGAGGGCCCTCAGCCTGCTCAGCGCACGGTGCTGGGCGACCCGGACCGCGCCCGGGGACATTCCGAGCATCTGCCCGGTCTCCTCCGCGGTCAGACCGACCGCGACCCGGAGCACCAGCAGCTCGCGCTGGTTCTCCGGAAGATTGGCGAGAAGCTTCTTGGCCCAGGCCGCGTCGCTGCTGAGGAGCGCGCGCTCCTCGGGGCCGAGCGAGTCGTCGGGCCGCTCCGGCATCTCGTCGGAGGGCACGGCCGTCGATCCGGGGTGCCGCATCGCGGCCCGCTGGAGGTCGGCGACCTTGTGGCCCGCGATGGCGAAGACGAAGGCTTCGAACGGCCTGCCGGTGTCCTTGTAGCGCGGCAACGCCATCAGGACCGCGACGCAGACCTCCTGCGCGAGGTCCTCCACGAAGTGACGGGCATCACCGGGGAGCCGGTTGAGCCGGGACCGGCAGTAGCGCAGGGCGAGCGGGTGGACGTGGGCAAGGAGGTCGTGCGTGGCCTGCGCGTCACCGTCGACGGCACGGTGCACCAGAGCACCGATCACCGTCGTTCCGTCCTCACGCATCGGACCATGGTGCCCTGATGCCGTCCGGTCCGAGGCATCGCGTCCCGAGTTGTGCACCGAAGCGTTATCAGCGGGCGCGCCGGAGCCTCCGGCGCGCGCCTCACCGGCGGGCGCCCCGGCGGGTACGCCTCCGAGGCGATCGGCGGCGGTCGCGCCGCCGGCGCGATCAGCGGCGGTCACGTCGCCGCGGCTGTCGGCGGATGCTTCGCCGGCACGGTCGGCAGGTGCGCCGCCGGCGTCGTGAGCGAGTGCTCCAGCGTGTTGAGCGGGTGCGCCGGATGTCATGTCCTGCGCCCTCCCCTTCCGCTCGACCCAATGCTCCCCGAGGAACTCCACACCTCAAGGATGCGGCATCGGCCGGGAAGCGTCACATAGCGCTGATGGGGAGGGCCCGGCCGCAGGTCCGCCGCCACCGTCGCCCCGTCCGCCGCCGTGCGGACGGGATCGCACGACTACCGGCCACGCCGGGGCATCAGCGGACCAGGCCCCAGCGGAAACCGAGCGCGACGGCGTGCGCGCGGTCCGAGGCCCCGAGCTTCTTGAACAGACGCCTGGCGTGCGTCTTCACCGTGTCCTCGGAGAGGAACAGCTCACGTCCGATCTCCGCGTTGGAGCGGCCGTGGCTCATGCCTTCGAGCACCTGGATCTCGCGTGCCGTGAGCGTCGGCGCCGCACCCATCTCGGCGGACCGCAGCCGGCGCGGGGCCAGCCGCCACGTCGGATCGGCCAGCGCCTGGGTCACGGTCGCGCGCAGCTCGGCGCGCGACGCGTCCTTGTGCAGATAGCCGCGGGCCCCGGCGGCGACCGCGAGCGCGACCCCGTCCAGGTCCTCGGCGACGGTCAGCATGATGATCCTGGCCCCGGGGTCCGCCGAGAGCAGCCGCCTGACCGTCTCCACACCCCCCAGACCGGGCATGCGTACGTCCATCAGAATCAAATCCGAACGGTCGGCTCCCCAGCGGCGGAGGACTTCCTCGCCGTTGGCCGCCGTCGTCACCCGCTCGACACCGGGCACGGTCGCAACCGCGCGGCGGAGCGCTTCTCGGGCAAGCGGGGAGTCGTCGCAGACGAGGACGGATGTCATGACCGTCCTCCGCAGCTGATGCGCGTCACCTTGAGCCTCCAGGCTGATTCAAGTCGTCACCTGTGCGGTTGACCCCCTCGGACATCTGCCCGAGCTCGATCTCCGTCAACCGCCTCGCCCTCATCAACGACGGTCACTCGAAAGAGTTACGGGTCACAGCATCCGGTTCGGCACTCTAAGTGAGGGGCCGCACACGGAGGAGAACGACACGGGATCATTCACCCGTCAACCGATCACTCATGGAGCGACCTGCCCCATTTAGCGGGTTTTCTTCCCTTTTGCTGGCGTCTGAGGCTAGATTCGCAATCAGTCATATTTACATCTACTAACACCGTAGATGTACCGTCGGGACTCCGGTCACCGACGAACGACGGTCGAGGATGCCGTTTCCGACTCAGCAAGGTTTCGAGGGGACACGCAATGGCAGATTTCTCCCGCCTTCCCGGACCCAACGCGGATCTGTGGGACTGGCAGCTGCTGGCCGCCTGCCGCGGGGTCGACAGTTCACTGTTCTTCCACCCCGAAGGTGAACGCGGAGCGGCCCGGAGCGCCCGTGAGACCTCGGCGAAAGAGGTGTGCATGCGGTGCCCGGTACGCGCCGAGTGCGCGGCGCACGCACTCGCGGTGCGGGAACCCTACGGCGTGTGGGGCGGCCTCACCGAGGACGAGCGCGAGGAGCTCATGGGCCGGGCCCGCAACCGTCTGATCTCCGCCCACTCGGGGCCGGCCCCCGATGCGGACAGCGCCTGACACCCAGCAGGAACCGCCGACCGAAGAAACGTTTCTTTGGACCCGGTACCCCCAGACCCGGTGCCCCAGACCCGGTGCCCGCCCCGTCGGACACGTGGCACCGGGTGCGGCGGAGCGCGCCCGTCAGCGCGCGGCCGCCAGGGACAGCTGGTCCAGGGTCGCCGCCACCGCCGGCACCCGTGCGAGGTCGGGCAGGGCGAGGGCGACGATCTCGCGCTCCACGGCCGGCTCCACCGTCACGGTGCGTGCCCCCTTGGGCCGTACCGACTCGATGGCCAGCTCCGGCAGCACGGCCACGCCCAGGCCCGCGCCGACGAGCCCGATCACCGCCGGGTAGTCATCCGTGGCGAAGTCGATCCGGGGCGTGAATCCGGAAGCCTCGCAGACCTCCACGAGCTGACGCCTGCACCGGGGGCAGCCCGCGATCCACGGCTCGTCGGCCAGCTCCCCGATGCCCACCGCTTCCGCCCCGGCCAGCCGGTGCCCGTCGGGGACCAGGCCGATCAGCCGGTCCCTGAGCAGCGGGCGCACGACCAGGTCGTCCCACTCGCCGCCGGTCGCCCCGTAGCGAAACGCCAGCGCGATGTCGCAGTCGCCGTCGCGCAGCATCTCCACCGAGCGCGGCGGTTCCGCCTCGACGAGCGAGACCCGGGTGCCGGGGTGCGCGGCGCGCAGCGCCGCGAGTGCGCCCGGGACCAGGGTGGAGCTCCCGCTCGGGAACGACACGAGCCGGACCCGGCCGGCCCTCAGACCCGCGATCGCGGCGACCTCCTCCTCGGCCGCGGTCAGCCCCGCGAGGATGCCGGACGCGTGCCGCACCAGCGCCTCGCCCGCCTGAGTGAGCCGCATCTCGCGGCCCGTACGGATGAGCAGCGGGGTGCCCGCCGAGCCCTCCAGCGCCTTCATCTGCTGGCTGACGGCGGGCTGGGTGCAGCCCAGCTCGCGCGCGGCGGCGGAGAAGGAGCCGGTGGTGGCCACGGCGCGCAGGACTCGGAGATGACGGGCTTCGATCACCCCTCAACCATAAGCGCTTCTTGCAGCGTCGGCCGATTAACCCTGAGCGGCTTTGAGGCCCGCGCGGCTAGCCTGTCCGTCCATGAAGGTCCTCACCGTGAACACAGGCCGTCCCGCCCTCTCGTCCCACTCGGACGGGCCCGGCGGCCTCACCGGAATCGGCAAGCAGCCGGCCGACGGCCCCGTCCTGGTCACCGACCCCGGCCCCAAGGGCACCGGCAGCAGCGGTCTGGCCGGGGACGCGGTGTGCGACCTCCGGCACCACGGAGGCACGGACCAGGCGGTGTACGCCTACGCCCGCGAGGAGCTCGACGCCTGGGAGGAGCGGCTCGGCCGCCCCCTGCCCAACGGCGCCTTCGGCGAGAACCTGACGACCCTCGGCGTCACGGTGAGCGAGGCGCGGATCGGGGAGCGCTGGCGGATCGGCGACGAGCTGGTCCTGGAGGTGACGGGTGGCCGTATCCCGTGCCGTACGTTCGCGGGCCACGTGGGCGAGCGGGGCTGGGTGAAGCGGTTCACCCGTGAGGGGGTGACGGGGGCGTACCTGCGGGTGATCGAACCGGGCACGATCCGTTCCGGCGATCCGGTCGAGCTGGTGCACCTGCCCGCCCACGACATCACCGCCGCCATGGAGTTCCGGGCGACGACCACGGAGCGGGAGCTGCTTCCGCGACTGCTGGCGGCGGGGGACGCGCTGCACACCGAGACCCTGCGCGCGGCGCAGGAGTACGTGGCGAAGTACGGCGCCAGCACGGCTTCCTGACGGTACGTCCGGTGAGGGGCGGTACCACTGGCGCGGGACGCGGGGCGGACGGCGGGTGCGGGAGCCGGGCCGGCCTGGCGCGAAGGCGGGTCGGTGGCCCTCCTCACGGGGCACTAACGTGCCGCGTATGACGACTGCACTGATTACGGGCGCGACGGCGGGCATCGGGGCCGCCTTCGCACGGCGGCTCGCGGGTGACGGGCACAATCTGGTGCTGGTGGCCCGCGACACGGAGCGCCTGCGGGCCCAGGCCACGGAGCTGCACGACGGACACGGCATCGAGGCCGAGGTGCTGACGGCCGACCTGTCCACGGACGCCGGGATCGAGGCGGTCGAAGCGCGGTTGACGGACCGTGTGAGCCCCGTCGACCTGTTGGTCAACAACGCCGGGTTCGGCAACAAGGGGCGCTATCTCGACGTCTCGCTGGCCGACGAACTGACGATGCTCAAGGTCCACTGCGAGGCGGTGCTGCGGCTGACCTCGGCCGCGGCGGGCTCGATGCGCGAGCGCGGCCGGGGCGGGGTGGTCAACGTGGCGTCCGTCGCGGCCTTCCTGCCCCGGGGCACGTACGGGGCGTCGAAGGCGTGGGTCGTGCAGTTCACCCAGGGCGCGGCGAAGGACCTGGCGGGTTCGGGGGTGCGGCTCATGGCGCTGTGCCCCGGATTCGTGCGGACCGAGTTCCACGAGCGGGCCGGGATGGGGACGGGCAACATCCCGGACTGGATGTGGCTCGACGCGGACAAGCTGGTGACCGCGGCTCTGGCGGATCTGGCCAGGGGCCGGACGGTGTCGGTCCCGGACCCGCGCTACAAGGCGCTGATGGGCCTGGTGAAGCTGACGCCCCGCAACGTCCTCGGCGGAGTGACCTCACGCGCGGGCCGGACGTACGGCCCGCAGTAGATCCGGCTCCGTACGAACACCGAGGCCCGGTGCCCCCGCGACGGGGGTACCGGGCCTCGGTGGCGTACGGAGCCGTACTAGTGGGAGTGGCCGTGGCCGCCGTGGCCGGCCTCTGCCTCGTCCTCGGCCGGCTTCTCGACGACCAGGGTCTCGGTCGTGAGCAGCAGCGACGCGATGGACGCGGCGTTCTCCAGGGCGGAGCGGGTGACCTTGACCGGGTCGATGACGCCGGCCTTCACCAGGTCGCCGTACTCGCCGGTCGCGGCGTTGAAGCCCTGGCCCTTGTCGAGCTCGGAGACCTTCGAGGTGATGACGTAACCCTCGAGGCCCGCGTTCTCGGCGATCCAGCGGAGCGGCTCGACGGCGGCGCGGTGCACGACCGCGACACCGGTGGCCTCGTCTCCGGTCTTGCCGAGGTTGCCCTCGAGGACCTTGACGGCGTGGACCAGAGCGGAGCCACCACCGGAGACGATGCCCTCCTCGACCGCGGCGCGGGTCGCGGAGATGGCGTCCTCCAGACGGTGCTTCTTCTCCTTGAGCTCGACCTCGGTGGCGGCACCGACACGGATCACGCACACGCCGCCGGCCAGCTTCGCGAGGCGCTCCTGGAGCTTCTCGCGGTCCCAGTCGGAGTCCGTGGACTCGATCTCGGCCTTGATCTGGTTGACCCGGCCCTTGACGTCGGCGGAGTCGCCGCCGCCGTCGACGATGGTCGTGTCGTCCTTGGAGACGGTGACGCGGCGGGCGGTGCCCAGCACGTCCAGACCGGCCTGGTCGAGCTTGAGGCCGACCTCCTCGGCGATGACGGTCGCACCGGTGAGGGTGGCGATGTCGCCGAGCATGGCCTTGCGGCGGTCACCGAAGCCCGGGGCCTTCACCGCGACGGCGTTGAAGGTGCCGCGGATCTTGTTGACGACGAGGGTGGAGAGCGCCTCGCCCTCGACGTCCTCGGCGATGATGAGCAGCGGCTTGGAGCCACCCGCCTGGATGACCTTCTCCAGCAGCGGGAGCAGCTCCTGGATCGAGCCGATCTTGCCCTGGTGGATCAGGATGTACGGGTCGTCGAGGACGGCCTCCATACGCTCCTGGTCGGTCACCATGTACGGGGAGAGGTAGCCCTTGTCGAAGGCCATGCCCTCGGTGAACTCGAGGTCCAGACCGAAGGTGTTGGACTCCTCGACGGTGATGACACCGTCCTTGCCGACCTTGTCCATCGCGTCCGCGATGAGCTCGCCGACCTGCGGGTCCTGCGCGGAGAGCGCGGCCACGGCGGCGATGTCGGCCTTGTCGTCGATCGGGCGGGCGGTCGCGAGGAGGTCCTCGGACACGGCCTTGACCGCGGCGTCGATGCCCTTCTTCAGGGCGGCCGGGGAGGCACCCGCGGCGACGTTGCGCAGACCTTCGCGGACGAGGGCCTGGGCGAGCACGGTCGCGGTGGTGGTGCCGTCACCCGCTACGTCGTTGGTCTTGGTCGCCACCTCCTTCACCAGCTGGGCACCGAGGTTCTCGTACGGGTCGTCGAGCTCGACCTCGCGCGCGATGGTGACACCGTCGTTGGTGATGGTGGGGGCGCCGAACTTCTTGTCGATGACGACGTTGCGGCCCTTCGGACCGATCGTCACCTTCACCGTGTCGGCAAGCTTGTTGACGCCGCGCTCAAGGGCGCGACGGGCGTCCTCGTCGAACTTCAGAATCTTCGCCATGGGCTGCTTTCTTCCCTCTCAAAACGAACTGCGCCCCTCGCCGCCCGGCTAGTGATTTCGCAGGGGGCCAGGGGCGCAGAACAGAAGCAAACGTGGGTGAACTACTTCTCGACGATCGCGAGGACGTCGCGCGCCGAGAGGACGAGGTACTCCTCGCCGTTGTACTTCACCTCGGTGCCGCCGTACTTGCTGTACAGAACGACATCGCCGGTCTTGACGTCGAGCGGAAGGCGCTCGCCGTTCTCGAAGCGGCCCGGGCCCACGGCCAGGACGACGCCCTCCTGGGGCTTCTCCTTGGCGGTGTCCGGAATGACCAGGCCGGAAGCCGTGGTCTGCTCGGCGTCGAGCGGCTGGACCACAATGCGGTCCTCGAGCGGCTTGATCGCAACCTTGGAGCTGGTGGTCGACACGATCCGGTCTCCCCCTTCGGAGATCTCACGGGGTTTAACAGTCTGTGGGTGGCGACCAGGTCGATCCGTCGTCGCGGGTGCCGGACCTGCCATGTCGCACGGTGGTGCTGGCACTCTCCCTCGGGGAGTGCCAGCACTGAGACTATGGCGGCGATTAGCACTCGGTCAAGCGGAGTGCCAATTCACCACCCGCGCGTGGCGTCGTGCGACCGGCGCACGCCCCGGACAACGCGGGAGAGGGCCGCGGTGTTCCGGCGACGTGCGGCCGGGCGCGCCGGCCTCACCCCGCTCAGACGTAGTCCTCCAGCCTGGCCACGGCGTAACCCTTGTCCGTGATCGTCTTCATGACGTTGCGGATCATGTCGGCCATCGAACCGTCCCAGTCCTCACGGCCCCGGAAGTGGGTGAGGACGATGTCGCCGGGATGCAGGTCCCGGTCCCACTCGCGCCACTCCATGCGGTCGGGGAACGCCTCGGCGGCCCAGAGCGGCACGGCCTTGATCCCGCAGGACGCGGCCACGCGCAGGGTGTCGCCGTTGTAGTTCCCGTACGGCGGCCGGAAGAGGGTGGGCCGCTTCCCGAAGTGCTTCTCGATCCTGTCCTGCTCGCCGCAGATCTCCTGCCGCTGCTCGGCCTCGGAAAGCCCTGGCAGATACCGGTGGTTGAGCGTGTGGTTGCTGAGGGTGACCCCCCTGGCCTGCATGTCCTTGAAGTAGCCGTAGTCGTCGCTCACCACGTAGTCGCTGAGGAACGCGCTGTACGGGATCTTCAGTTCGGTCATCATCCGCAGCAGTTCGGGGTCCTTCTCCGCCCCGTCGTCCATCGTCAGGAAGACGATCCGCTCCTCGGTGGGAACGGTGGTGAAGACCGGGGGCAACGACTCCCCGCCCTCCACCTCGAACCCCTCGCGGGTGGTGATGCGCGGCTTCACGGCGGGCGGCGCGGGTGCGGTGAGCGGGACCTTCGCCAGCCCCCACTTCTTCGCGGCGGCGACCCGGGCCGCCTGCTGCCGCTTCAGCTTCGCGGCCCGCGCCTCGGCCGCCGCGGCGTCCGCCTCCCCGGCGGCCCCGGGCTGCCCGGCGGCCGGCGGGGCCGCCTTCCCCCGGCCCGCCGCACCCTCGTCCGTACCGTCGGCGCACCCCGACGCGGCCGCGGCGATCAGCAGGGCGGCCAGCACGGCGCAGGCCGTTCTGTACCGCTTCATGACAGACTTTTCGTTTTGTCCTACTAGTTGCATGGCGCCGCATCCTGCCACCGGGGCCCCGGCACCCCTGGGCGACACCGCCGCCGGACCCGCCACGTCCCCCGGCTGGCTCACAATGGAGGCGTGAACGCCCTTCCCCCCGCCGATCAGGCCGGCCCGCTCGCCGCCTTCGCCGCGCTGCGCACCCCCGAGGGCGCGGCACTCCTGGACGAGTTGCGCGACCACGACCCCTCCCAGGAGCTGGCCACCGCGACCCGGCTGCGCCGCACCCACCCCGCCGCCCTCGTGTCGGCGGCGCTCGGCCAGGCGCGGCTGCGGCAGCGCGCGGTCGCGAAGTTCGGGGCGGCGGACGCGTACCGCATGTTCTTCACCCCGAACGGCGTGGAGCAGGCGACCCGGACATCGGTAGCGGCCTACCGCGCCGGCCGGTTCGCCGACCAGGGCGTACGGAGCCTCGCCGATCTGTGCTGCGGCATCGGCGGCGACGCGATCGCGCTGGCCAGGGCGGGCATCTCGGTACTGGCCGTGGACCGCGATCCCCTCACGGCGGAGGTGGCCCGCGCCAACGCCGAGGCGCTCGGCCTCCAGGAGCTCGTCGAGGTGCGGTGCGCCGACGTCACGGAGATCGACACCTCTCCGTACGACGCGGTCTTCGTCGACCCGGCGCGGCGCGGCGGACGCGGCAGGATCTTCGACCCCGAGGCCTACTCGCCGCCGCTCTCCTGGGCGACCGGGGCCGCGCTGAAGGCGCCCCGCGCCGCGCTGAAGATCGCTCCCGGCGTCCCCCACGAGGCGATCGACCCCCGGGCCGAGGCCGAGTGGATCTCGGACGGCGGCGATGTGAAGGAGGCGGTGCTCTGGTTCGGCGAGGGCTTCGCCCCCGGCACCTTCCGGGCCACGGTGCTCCCGTCCGGAGCCACGCTCTCGTATGACGGCCCGCCCCCCGCCCCGCCGGTCGGCCCCGTCGGCCGGTATCTGCACGAGCCCGACGGAGCCGTCATCCGCGCCCATCTGGTGGCCGACGTCGTGGAGCGGTGCGAGGGCAGGCTGATCGACGAGACGATCGCGTACGTCACGAGCGACGCGCCGTACGCCTCCGAGGTCACGACCGCGTACGAGATCACCGACCAGCTGCCCTTCAACATGAAGAAGCTGAAGGCCCTGCTGAGGGAGCGTCAGGTCGGTGTCCTGACCGTCAAGAAGCGCGGCTCCGCGGTCGAACCCGAGGAACTGCGCCGGAAGATGAAGCTCCAGGGCCCGCACGCGGCCACGGTCTTCCTGACCCGGGTGGCCGGGGCCCCGACGATGCTGGTCGGGCAGCCGGTGAAGCGCCCCTGATCAGCCGCCCGCCCCGGCCGGCGGCGCCTGCCCGCCGACCAGCACCCGCAGCACCCAGCGGCGGTGGGCGAACGCCTTGACCAGCCCGGTCAGTCCGGTCAGCCAGCCGAGGAAGCCGAGCCCCACCAGCCAGGCCACCAGCCCGTACGTCTCCTGGCCCGCCCTCGCGGTCGCGGGTACGGCGACGCAGCCGAACAGTCCCGCGGCGCAGAGCGTGAACGACAGCAGCAGCCAGGCGAGAGCGGCCCGCGGCCTGCGCAGGGGCAGGTCACGGGCCGGGTCGCGGTCGAGCCCGCCCCACTGCACGAGAAGGCGGTGGACCCGCAGGTCCCTCGCCACGCCCATGGACAGCAGGATGGCGGCGGGCACCAGCACGGCGGCGCCGATGGCGACGCAGATGACGCCCGGGATCATGCCGAGGGGGTCGTAGGCGTCCTCGAACATCAGGAACGCCGCTCCCACCAGGGACCAGCCGATCGCGGCGACGCCCGCCCACATCCACAGGATTCCGAGCCGTCCGGGGCCGATGAACATCTTCACCAGCTCGCCGAGTATCAGCGCGCGGTCCCTCAACAGGGCTTCCCTGTCGGGCCATGAACGGATCTCGGCAGGCGGGGGCGGTGGCGGAAGCGGTGAACTGCTGGGCATGGCCCAGACATTACCGATCGCGCGCACCGGGCTGCCGCCGCTGCGTGACCCCGCGGCGGCGAGGGCGTCAGGACAGCGGGTGCGAAGTCCTGCCGGAGGCCTCGTCGATCTCGTCGTGCGCCTTGGTGAGCAGCTTCATCGCCAGTTCGTTCAGCGCGCGGGCCCCGGCGATCTCCTCACCCACCCGTGGCTGTTCCTTGTCGGAGGGGTGACGGCTGGCGTAGCCGTGCGCCCGTACCTCCGACCCGTCGCTGAGCCGTACGAGAGCCGCCGCGCGGGTGCGGTGGGTGTCCTCCTCGAATTCCAGCTCGACGTGCCATCCGACGACTGTCTCCATCATGACGGTCACCTCCCGGAGATCCTGCTTCCAGGGTGCGCCCGTTCACCCGCCAGCGCACGGCGTGGAACGCGGGCTCAGGCGTTCTCGATGGCCCGCACGTCCAGCTTGACCATTCCCATCATCACCTTCATCACGCGGTCCGCCCTCTCCCGGTCGGGACCGGCGATCAGCTCGGGCAGCACCCTCGGGACGATCTGCCAGGACAGGCCGAACTTGTCCTTCAGCCAGCCGCACCGGCTCTCCTCGCCGCCCTCGGTGAGCTTCGCCCAGAACCGGTCGACCTCTTCCTGGTCCGCGCAGTCCACGCTCAGCGAGACGGCCTCGCTGAACGTGAAGGCTGGGCCGCCGTTGAGGCCGGTGTACTCCTGGCCCGCGAGCACGAAGTCCACCGTCAGGACCGAGCCGGCCTCCCCGGGCGCCGAGCCGGTGTTGCGGGTGACGCCGAGGACGCGGGAGTCACCGCCGAAGACGGACACGTAGAACTCGGCCGCCTCCTCCGCACGGCCGTCGAACCAGAGACAGGGCTTGATCTTCTGCATGGCCTTCTCCTTGCGTGAGGAACGTCGTCGTCCGCTGTGCAAGGTAGACCGGCCCGGGACCGGAAACTCATCGGCACGGACCGGGCCACACCGGGCCGTGCCGGGCTGTCAGCCGGACGCGGGACCGAGGGACTCGAAGCGCCAGCGGTGCACGGCGCGCGTGATGAGCGCGGCGTCGGGCTCCGGCAGCTCCGGCAGCTCCGCGTCGTACGCCGCCTCCCACCAGGTCAGGACGAGCACCCGGTCCTGCGGGGCGCGCAGCAGCTCGCTGCGCAGCGGTTCCCGGGCCAGTTCGGCCGTACGCGCCCTGGCCCACTCCAGGAGTTCCGCGCCGCGGCCGTCGGTGGCGCGGGCCTCCCACATCAGGGCGACGGTCATGAGTAGAGGTTGTCCTTGCTGATCTCGTGCACGTGGTCGTGGTCGTGGCTGTGGCTGTGGCTGTGGCTGTGGCCGTTCGTACCCGGCACATGGGTCTCGGTGACCGGGAGCGAGGAGTCCGCGGACAGGTCCAGGTCGGAGACCGGGCGGTTGCGCGCCACCATCTCCGCGCCGAGCGCCGCGACCATCGCGCCGTTGTCCGTGCAGAGGCCCGGCCTGGGGACCCGCAGCCTGATCCCGGCCTTCTCGCACCGCTCCTGGGCGAGCGCCCGGAGCCGCGAGTTGGCCGCGACACCGCCGCCGATCATCAGGTGGTCGACGCCCTCGTCCTTGCACGCCCGGACAGCCTTGCGGGTGAGGACGTCCACCACGGCCTCCTGGAAGGACGCCGCCACGTCGCGTACGGGAACGTCCTCGCCTGCCGCGCGCTTCGCCTCGATCCAGCGGGCCACGGAGGTCTTGAGGCCGGAGAACGAGAAGTCGTACGCGGGATCGCGCGAGCCGCTCAGGCCGCGCGGGAAGGCGATCGCCTTCGGGTCGCCCTCCCTGGCCAGCCGGTCGATGACCGGTCCGCCGGGGAAGCCGAGGTCCAGCACCCGGGCGATCTTGTCGAAGGCCTCGCCCGCCGCGTCGTCGATGGTCGCGCCGAGCGGCCGTACGTCGTTGGTGATGTCCGGGGCCAGCAGCAGCGAGGAGTGCCCGCCGCTGACCAGCAGTGCCATCGTCGGCTCGGGCAGCGGGCCGTGCTCCAGCTGGTCGACGCAGATGTGCGAGGCCAGGTGGTTCACCCCGTAGAGCGGCTTGTTCAGGGCGTACGCGTACGCCTTGGCGGCCGACACCCCGACGAGCAGCGCCCCGGCGAGCCCGGGGCCGGCCGTCACCGCGATGCCGTCGAGGTCGCGGGCGCTGATCCCGGCGTCCTTCAGGGCGCGCTCGATGGTGGGGACCATCGCCTCCAGGTGGGCGCGGGACGCGATCTCCGGGACGACCCCGCCGAAGCGCGCGTGGGTGTCGACGCTGGACGCCACGGCGTCGGCGAGGAGGGTCGTCCCGCGCACGATGCCGACGCCGGTCTCGTCGCAGGAGGTCTCGATACCGAGTACGAGAGGTTCGTCAGCCATCAGTCTGTCTCTGTTCCTTGTACGGTCAGGCGCATGACGAGTGCGTCGATGTTGCCCGGCTGGTAGTAGCCCCGGCGGAAGCCGATGGGTTCGAAGCCGAAGCGTTCGTAGAGCTTCTGCGCGCGGGTGTTGTCGACCCGGACCTCCAGGAGCACCGCGGTGCACTCGAAGGCGGTGGCGTGCCGGAGCAGGTCGCCGAGGAGTTCGGAGCCGAGGCCGCCGCCCCACTGGCTCCGGCTCACGGCGATCGTCTGGACGTCGGCGAGGTCGCCGGCCGAGGCCAGGCCCGCGTAGCCGACGATCCGGCCGTCGGCGGGGTCCTCGGCGACGACGTAGCGGTGGGTGGCGCGTGGTCCGCGGGCATGGGCGAGCTCGGACCAGAACATCCCCGCCGACCAGGCGTCGTCGGGGAACAGCTCGTGCTCCAGCTCCAGCACCGGGTCGATGTCCCACCAGCGCATCTCGCGGAGCACAGCGGTCGCGGTGGTCACTGCGGGGTGACCACCTTGTAGTTCTTCGGGACCTGGGCGTCGGGCCTGCGCAGATAGAGCGGCTGCGGGGGCAGCAGCGCGGCACCGGCGGCCAGCCGTTCGGCGGCCAGGGCGGCGAGCGCCCCGGCACCGACGTGCTCGGGACCGCGGGCGTCGGGGAAGGCCTCGGGGTAGAGCAGGGCGCCCGCGCCGACGACGGGCAGTCCGGCGAGCCGTCCCGCGATGTCGGCGGGCCGGTCGACGCCGGGCTCGCCGTCCCGGGTGCGGCCGTCCTCGTAGCGCGCCCAGTAGACCTCTTTGCGGCGCGCGTCGGTCGCGACGGCGAAGGGGCCTTCGAGGCCGTCCCGCCCTGCCGCGTACGCGAGGGCGTCGAGCGTGCACAGGCCGTGCACCGGCACGGAGAGGGCGGATCCGAACGTCGCCGCGGTGACGAGGCCGACGCGCAGCCCCGTGTACGGTCCGGGGCCGACCCCGACGACCACGCCGGTCACGGCGTCGAGCTTCACTCCCGCC
Source organism: Streptomyces sp. NPDC002125 (assembly GCF_053593715.1). Lineage (NCBI taxonomy): Bacteria > Bacillati > Actinomycetota > Actinomycetes > Kitasatosporales > Streptomycetaceae > Streptomyces > Streptomyces sp. NPDC002125. Next base: position 142,185 of record NZ_JBSFDD010000008.1, read on the forward strand.
TCGGCGAGGACCCGGTCGACGGCGGGCAGCAGCAGCTCCCCGTGTCTGCGGGCGTCGACCTGGCCGGTCTCGGCGACGACGGAGTCCCCGTCGTGGAGGGCGACGGTGACGGCGGGGGTTGCGGTATCCATGGCGAGCAGCAGCACACAAACAGCCTACGGCTCCGCCGACTCGGCCATGGCTGCCCGTGGAGCGTCCCGGTCTGCCCTTCCGCTGCTGGTACCGTCGCCCGGGTACACGCGTGTACGACGTAAATGCTTGTACGACATGCGACGGACGGCATTCGAAAGGGGAGCTCACGGTGGCAAGGGGCAGCTCGGGAATCGTGGCCGGGCTCACTGCCGCGGCGGTGGCCGTGGTCTGTTTCCTCGCCTACCAGGCATCGGCGAACGCGCCCGACACGCTCGCCGTCCCCTCCCCCGCGGCGTCCGGCTCGGCCGCCCTGCCCTCGGAGAAGCCGAAGGCCACGAAGGATCCGCTCGCGGTCCCCGCGGACTCCGACACGGGCGCCCGTGTCGTGTACTCGCTGAAGGACCGCCGGGTATGGATCGTGGACGGCGAGGAGAAGTCGCTCCGGACCTTCACCGTCATGCCGAGCTCGGTGAGCCCCCTGCCCGGTGTGTACCAGGTGACCTCGCGCTCCGGCACCATCAAGGGCTCGGACGGCGTCCTGATCGAGCACGTCGTGCGTTTCGCGAACGTCGACGACATCTCGGTGGGCTTCAGCGCCGCGCAGGACGGCTCGATGCGGAGCCCGGACCCGACGATGAAGACCGGCGGCGTGCGCATGAAGCGGGCCGACGGCAACGCGCTGTGGACCTTCGCGACGGTCGGCGTGAAGGTCGTCGTCGTCCCGTAGCCGGGCCTGCCCGCTTCTGACGAGAGCTGCTAGGCGGCGTCGCGGTCGGCCGCCGGCCGGGTCGCGTCCTCGTCGTCCTCGCCCGCCTGCTCGTCACGCGGCGGCGTCGAGACCGCCGTCGCGGCCGCGCAGGAGGCCAGCAGATCCTTCATCGACACGGCGGACACCGGTGGTGGCTCCGCCCGCGACGACTGCGGCTGCACTTCACGCTCGGGTGCCGGCATGCTGCCTCCTCGGGCTTCGTCGAGGAACGTGGTTAGGTAGACCTAACCAAATCCCTGTAGCCATGGGACCACGACGGACGTCTCCCGCGCAACATTTTACCGACGACCTGTCGGAAAGCGTCGGAATGTACGGCCCCGGCATCCCGGGCACCCTCAGCGTGCCGCCAGCTCCTCGCGCAGTCCCGCCCAGCGGGCCCCGATGCCCACCAGCGTCACCGTGCGCCGCTCGTCGTCGGTGTCCCCGACCGCGCGGTCGATCACCACCTGGAGCCGGTCGTCGGACAGCTCCTCGACCTTGCCGTCGCCCCACTCGACGACGATCACGGACTCCGGCAGCGAGACGTCGAGGTCCAGGTCCTCCATCTCGTCGAGGCCGCCGCCCAGGCGGTACGCGTCGACGTGGACCAGGGCGGGCCCCTCGCCCAGCGGCGGGTGGACCCGGGCGATCACGAAGGTGGGCGAGGTGACGGCGCCGCGTACGCCGAGGCCCTCACCGAGGCCGCGGGTCAGGGTGGTCTTGCCCGCGCCGAGCTCGCCGGTGAGCATCACCAGGTCGCCGGGGGCGAGCACACCGGAGATACGGCGCCCGAGTTCCTTCATCTCTTCGGGGGACTCGACGGCGACGTCCACGGTGACGGTGCCCGGTGCGGCTGTGCCGGTCACCGGGCCGTTGTGCGCTGCTTCCATGCCGACCAACGTTAGAGGATCAGCGTGCCTCGGCCGGAACGGCTCCGATCCGCACCAGGAGGTCCGCGAGCCGGTCCGTGACCGTCTCCGGGTGCTCCAGCATCACCAGGTGCCCGGCGTCCGGCACGATGACCAGCTCGGCGTCCGGGAGCTCGTCCGCGATGGCCTCGCTGTGCGAGCTGGGCGTCACGAGGTCCTTGTCGCCGGCCAGGATCAGCACCGGGATGTCGCGGAAGGCGGGCAGCGCCCCGCTCTTGTCGTGCTCGGTGAACGCCGGGTAGAACTCGGCGACCACATCGATCGGGGTCGACTCGATGAGCCGCTCGGCGAACCGCGCGACCGCCGGGTCCACATCGCGCGAGCCGAACGAGTACCGCTTGATCAGCCCCGCGAACAGGTCGGCCGTCGCCCGCCGGCCGCGCTCCACCAGCTCCGTCTGCGAGCCGAGCGCCCTGAGCACCCCGGGCAGCACCCGGCGCACCGCGTTCACCCCGGCCACCGGCAGCCCGAAGTTCACCTCGCCGAGCTTGCCGCTCGACGTCCCGACGAACGCCACTGCGGCCACCCGGTCGCGGATCAGCTCCGGGTACTGGTCGGCGAGCGCCATCATCGTCATGCCGCCCATCGAGTGCCCGACGAGCACCAGCGGACCCTTGGGTGCCGCCGCGTCGATGACCGCCTTCAGATCCCGGCCGAGCTGGTCGATGCCGACCGGCACGCCCTGGGCCTGCGCCCGTCCGCGCTCCGAGCGGCCGTGGCTGCGCTGGTCCCAGTGGACCGTGCGCACCAGGCCGCGCAGTGCGGCCCGCTGGAAGTGCCAGGAGTCCTGACCCAGGCAGTAGCCGTGGCTGAAGACGACGGTGAGGGGCGCGGGGTCCTTGCGGCCGAAGAGCCTGCGCCGGCGCGAGCCCGAGCCCGCGGCGGCGCCCGCCCCCGGGCCCTGGCCCGCGGGGCCCGTCCCGCCGTCCGGCTCGATCTCGTCGACCTCGTAGTACAGCTCGGTGCCGTCGTCCGCGACCGCCCGGCCCGGCTGCCCGCGCAGGGAGCCGTACGGTCCGGAGGCGTCCAGGGCGAGACGGGCCTTCTTCCGCATGCCCCGGCCGACCGTGAGCCGCTCCACGGCGACTCCGGCGGCTGCGCCCGCGGCGATGACGCCTATCGCCGCCCCGGCCACGCCCGCCCGGCGCCAGCCCGCCGCCGCGACGGCCGCCGTCGCCACCACGTCCTCCGCGCTGGTCTCGCTCACCGTGCCGTGCTCCTTCGTCGTGGTTGTCGTCGTCGGACCATGATCCCGGCCGGACGGGCTCAGTCCCGGCCGGAGTCCTCGTGGAGATGGACGCGGGGGACGCGGGTGCCGATGCGCGTGACGATCTCGTACGCGATCGTGTCCGCCGCCACCGCCCAGTCCTCCGCGCTCGGCTCGCCCCGGTCGCCCGGCCCGAACAGCACCGCCTCCGCGCCCGCCGCGAGGGTGGCTCCCCCGAGGTCGACCACGAACTGGTCCATCGCGACGCGCCCCGCGATCCTGCGGACGGCGCCGCCGACGAGCACCGGGCCCCGGCCCGAGGCGTGGCGCGGGACGCCGTCGGCGTAGCCGAGCGGGATCAGGGCGAGCGTGGTCTCGGCGGTCGTCGTGTAGTGGTGCCCGTAGCTGATGCCGTGCCCCGGGGGCACCCGCTTGACCAGCGCGACGGAGGCCGCGAGCGTCATGACGGGGCGCAGCCCGAAGTCGGCGGGGGTGCCCAGCTCGGGGCTGGGCGAGATGCCGTACATCGCGATCCCGGTGCGCACGAGATCGAAGTGGGACTCGGGCAGCGTGAGCGTCGCCGGGGAGTTGGCGATGTGCCGCACCTCGGGCGTGACGCCCTCCTTCTCGGCGTACGCCACCATGTCGCGGAACACGTGGAGCTGGGCCGCGATCGACGGGTGGCCCGGCTCGTCGGCGCAGGCGAAGTGCGACCAGAGGCCGGTGATCCGCAGGACGCCCGCGGCCTCGGCGGCGCGGGCCGCGGAGACGAGTTCCGGCCAGTCGGCGGGCTGGCAGCCGCTGCGGCCGAGGCCCGTGTCGGCCTTGAGCTGGATTCTGGCGGGGACACCGGCGGCCGTGGCCGCGGCGACGACCTCGTCCAGCGCCCACATCCCGCTCACCGAGACATCGATGTCGGCCTCGACGGCCTCGCGCCAGGGGCCGCCGGGCGTCCACAGCCAGCACATGACCCGGCCGCCGATCCCGGCCGCGCGCAGCGCGAGCGCCTCCTGCGGGGTGGCGGTTCCCAGCCAGGTCGCCCCGGCCTCCAGTGCGGCCCTGGCGCAGGGCACCGCCCCGTGTCCGTAGGCGTCGGACTTCACCACGGCCATGAGCTGTGCCCCGGACGCCCGCGCGCGCAGCGTGCGCACGTTCGCGCGCAGTGCGGCCAGGTCGATCTCGGCGCGGGCTCTCAGGGTCGCTGTCTCGTTCATCGCGCCCAGTCTCTCAGAGGCGTACGCCTGTGCCCTCGACCTCCTGTGCCCGGTGAGGCGGTCACCGGTGGTCGAGGGCGTGCTCCAGGTGTTCGACGAGGACCGGGACATGGCTGGCCGGGACGTCCTTCACGGCGGTGACGAGCGTGACGGGGCCGCCCCCGCGGACCAGGGCGAGCAGCGCCTGGACGGCCTCGGTGTGGGCGGGGTCGCCGAGCTCGGTGCGGTAGCGGTCCACGAAGTCGTCGTACCGCTCGGCGGTCCGGTCCTCGTGGTACCAGGTGCGGAGCTCCTTCGAGGGCGTCACGTCCTTGGCCCACACATCGATCGCCGCGTGTTCCTTGGAGAGCCCGCGCGGCCAGAGCCGGTCGACGAGCACCCGGGTGCCGTCGTCGTCCTCCGGCGGGTCGTACACCCTGCGTACGCGAATGCCGCTGCCACTGGCCACGAGCGATCACCTTCCGTTCCCGTGCTTCCAGCCTGGATCAGGCCCGCACGTCCCGCCAGGCCGCCGGGATGGCGTCGGCGACGTCCTGCGCGGCGACCGGCGCCCCGTCGGAGGCCCGGCGCGCCGCGAGCCCGTGCAGATGGGCGCCGACCGACGCGGCGTCGCGCGGCGCGAGGCCCGCCGCCAGCAGCGATCCGGTCAGCCCGGACAGCACGTCGCCGCTGCCCGCCGTGGCCAGCCAGGACGTGCCGGTCGGGTTGACCCGTACGGGCGCGTCCCCGGCCTCCGCGACCAGGGTCGTCGAGCCCTTGAGCAGCACCGTCGCGCGGTAGCGCGCGGCCAGTTCCCGTACGGCGGCGAGCCGCCCCGCCTCGACTTCCTCACGCGCCACCCCCAGCAGCGCCGCGGCCTCACCGGCGTGCGGGGTCAGGACGGTGGCGGCGGTCCTGGCGCGCACGGCCCCGGCGTCCATCAGCCGCAGCCCGTCCGCGTCGACCAGCACCGGCACGTCGGCGGCCAGCACATCGGCCACCGCCGACGCCGACGCCGAGGAGTCGCCGAGCCCGGGTCCGACCACCCAGGCCTGCACCCGCCCGGCATCGGACGGCGGTCCCGGATGCACCAGGGTCTCCGGGTAGCGGGCGATCACCGCCTCAGCGCCCGGCCCCGCGTACCGCACGGCTCCCGCGCCGCCCCGCAGCGCCCCCGCGACGGCCAGTACGGCCGCGCCCGGATAACGCTCCGAGCCGGCCGCCACCCCGACGACCCCGCGCCGGTACTTGTCGCTCTCGGCGCCGGGCACGGGCAGGAGGGCGGCGACGTCGGCGTACTGGAGCGCCTCCAGGTCGGGCCGGGCCGGAAGTTCCTCCGCCAGGCCGATGTCGATGAGCCGCAGGGCCCCCGCGTGTCCGGCGGCCGGGTCGACGAGCAGCGCCGGCTTGTACGCGCCGAAGGTGACCGTCGCGTCCGCCCGCACGGCCTCGCCGAGCACCTGCCCGGTGTCCGCCTCGACCCCGCTGGGCAGGTCCACGGCGAGCACGGGCGCGTGACCCGCGGTGACGGCGCGCACCAGCTGTGCCGCCCGGGGGCGCAGCCCGCCCCGGCCCCCGATGCCGGTGATGCCGTCCACGACGAGGTCGACGGGGCCGAACGCCCCGAGGTCCGGGCCGTCCAGGACCTGACCGCCCGCCGCCAGCAGGGCGGCCAGTCCCGCCCGGTGCACCGTGTCCGGCGAGGTCAGCAGGGCCCGCACCCCGGCGCCGCGCCGGGCGAGTCTGGCGCCCGCGTACAGCGCGTCGCCGCCGTTGTCCCCGCTGCCGGCCAGGAGGAGCACCCGGGCCCCGTACACCCGCCCGTTGCGCCGGAGCAGATCTCCGCAGGCCACGGCGAGCCCGGCGGCGGCCCGGCGCATCAGCTCGCCCTCCGGCAGCCGTGCCATCAGCGCCTGTTCGGCGGCCCGTACGGTCTGGACGCTGTACGCATGTCGCATGGGCTCAACCCTCCGCGATCACCACGGCCGACGCCACCCCCGCGTCGTGGCTCAGCGAGACGTGCCAGCTGCGTACGCCGAGCTCGGCCGCCCGTGCCGCGACGGTGCCGCGGACCTCCAGACGGGGCTGCCCGCTGTCCTCGACGCACACCTCGGCGTCCGTCCAGAGCAGCCCGCCCGGCGCCCCGAGCGCCTTGGCCAGGGCCTCCTTCGCTGCGAACCGGGCCGCCAGTGAGGCGATCCCCCTCCGCTCCCCGCCGGGGAGCAGCAACTCCCGCTCCAGGAAGAGCCGCTCGGCGAGCTGGGGTGTCCGCCCCAGCGCCGCGCCGAAGCGTTCGATCTCGGCCACATCGATCCCGACCCCAATGATCACGCGTCCCACTCACTCATTCGACTGTCACGGACTTCGCCAGATTGCGCGGCTGGTCCACCTCGTTGCCCCGGGCGGTCGCCAGCTCGCAGGCGAAGACCTGCAACGGCACCGTGGCGACCAGTGGCTGAAGCAGCGTAGGCGTGGCCGGGATCCGGATGAGGTGGTCGGCGTACGGTACGACCTCCTCGTCGCCCTCCTCCGCGATGACGACGGTACGGGCTCCGCGGGCCCTGATCTCCTGGATGTTGGACACGATCTTGTCGTGCAGCACCGAACGGCCGCGCGGGGACGGCACGATGACGACGACCGGCAGCCCTTCCTCGATGAGCGCGATCGGCCCGTGCTTGAGCTCCCCGGCGGCGAAGCCCTCGGCGTGCATGTAGGCGAGCTCCTTGAGCTTCAACGCGCCTTCCAGGGCCACCGGGTAGCCCACGTGCCGGCCGACGAAGAGCACGGTGTCGTGGGAGGACAGCGAGCGGGCCAGTGCGCGTACGGGCTCCATCGTCCCCAGCACCCGGTCGACGGCGCCGGACATCTCGGAGAGCTGGCGCACCACGGTGCGGATCTCGTCGCCCCACTTGGTGCCGCGCACCTGGCCGAGGTACAGCGCCACGAGGTAGCAGGCGACCAGCTGCGTCAGGAACGCCTTGGTGGAGGCGACGGCGACCTCGGGTCCGGCGTGCGTGTAGAGCACGGCGTCCGACTCCCTGGGGATGGTCGAGCCGTTCGTGTTGCAGATGGCGAGGACCTTGGCGCCCTGCTCGCGGGCGTGCCGGACGGCCATGAGGGTGTCCATGGTCTCGCCCGACTGCGAGATGGCGACGACGAGGGTGCGCTGGTCCAGGATCGGGTCGCGGTAGCGGAACTCGCTGGCCAGCTCCGTCTCGCAGGGGAGCCTGGTCCAGTGCTCGATGGCGTACTTGGCGATCATCCCGGCGTGGAAGGCGGTCCCGCAGGCGATGACGACGACCTTGTCGACCTCCCGCAGCACGCTCGGCGCGATGCGCACCTCGTCGAGGTGGAGCTCCCCGGAGACGTCGACCCGGCCGATCAGTGTGTCGGCGACGGCCTTGGGCTGGTCGGCGATCTCCTTGAGCATGAAGGAGGCGTAACCGCCTTTCTCGGCGGCCGACGCGTCCCAGTCCACGTGGTACTCGCGCACCTCGGCGGGGAAGCCGTCGAAGCCGGTGACCGTGACGCCGTCCCTGCGCAGCTCGACCACCTGGTCCTGGCCCAGCTCGATCGCGGACCGGGTGTGCGCGATGAAGGCGGCGACGTCGGAGGCGAGGAACACCTCGCCCTCGCCGACGCCCACCACGAGCGGCGAGTTCCGCCGGGCGCCGACCACCGCGTCGGGCTCGTCGGCGTGGACGGCGACCAGCGTGAACGCGCCTTCCAGCCGCCGGCAGACCTGCCGCATGGCCTCGGCCAGGTCGCCGCCCGACGAGTAGGCCTCGGCCAGCAGATGGGCGACCACCTCGGTGTCGGTCTCGGACGCCAGGTCGTGGCCCCGCCCCGCCAGTTCCTCGCGCAGGGCGGCGAAGTTCTCGATGATCCCGTTGTGCACGACGGCGACCCGGCCCGCGTTGTCGAGGTGCGGGTGGGCGTTGGCGTCGGTGGGCCCGCCGTGCGTGGCCCAACGGGTGTGCCCGATCCCGGTGTTCCCGGCCGGCAGCGGCCGGTCCTTGAGCTCCTTCTCCAGGTTGAGGAGCTTCCCGGCCTTCTTCGCGGCGGCCATGCCTCCGTCCGCGAGGATGGCGACCCCCGCGGAGTCGTACCCCCGGTACTCCAGCCGCTTCAGCCCCGCGACAACGACATCCTGCGCCGACTGCGTCCCGACGTAACCCACGATTCCGCACATAACGCCACCATAAGGCTGGTCTCCCCGGCGGGGGCCGAGCGGAAGTGCCTGCCGCTGCGCCAAAAGTGTCTGTCACCCTGTCGGTCGGGGCCGTGAACCTTTCCGGCCGCTGCGGGCAACAGCGGGTACCGACTCACCGACCGGACCGCTGGAGGCGCCGTGCCTGGACTACGACCACCACCGGCCGTGCCGGACGACTCCGAGGTGATCGCCCGGTCGGTCGAGGAACCGGAGCTCTTCGCCCGGCTGTACGACCGGCACGCGGCGGACATCCACCGGTACACCGCCCGCCGCCTCGGGGAGGGCGCGGCGGACGACATCACCGCCGAGACGTTCCTCGTGGCGTTCCGCACGCGTGGCCGCTACGACACCTCCCACCGGCTCGCCCGGCCCTGGCTGTACGGCATCGCCGCCAACCTCATCGGCAGGCACCGGCGTGCCGAGGTGCGCGCCCTCAAGGCCCTGGCGCGGACCGGTGAGGATCCTGTCGCGGCGTCCTGGAGCGAGCGCTCGGACGACCGGATCGCCGTCCAGGCGCCGTTGGCCGGGGCGCTCGCCACGCTCTCCTCCGGGGACCGGCACGTGCTGCTGCTGGTCGCCTGGGCAGATCTGGGCTACCAGGAGGTGGCCGACGCGCTCGGCATACCGCTCGGCACCGTCCGCTCCCGGCTCAACCGCGCCCGCCGCAAGGTCCGCGAGGCGCTGAGCACCGACCCCACGTTCACCCCGGACCGGCAGGAGCTGAACCCGTCATGGACGAAATGACCCGGCTGCGCGAGTTCCGCGCGGACGCCCCGGCGCCGGACCGCGCCGCGCTCGCTCCCGGCAGGCAGCGCCTGACCGACGCCGTCGCCGGCGGGCGGCGCGGACTCCGGCGGCGCCCCGACTGGCGGCTCGCCTCGCTCGGCGCGGCCGTGGCGGTCACGGTTGCAGCGCTGCTCGGCACCCAGCTGCTCGCCACCCCGGGCCCGCGCCCCGCCGGGCCCGCCGCGACGGCGGGCTCCCTCGACCTGTCGGGCCCGGCCGCGACACTGGGCCAGGCCGCCCGCTACCTGGAGGGCCTGACGCCTCCGCCTGAACCGCGCGACGACCAGTGGATCTACACGAGAAACGTCATGGGGGAACCGGTGCTGAAGGCCGGCAACGGCAACCAGGCGGGATTCCGGTACGACCCCGACTCCTGGACTCCGTACGCTGACGTCACCACGGAGAAGGACCGTTCGGACGACGACCGCTCGGCCCGGGAGATCTACCGGGCCGCCGCCGCCCTGCCCGAGGACCCCGAGGCCCTGCTGGCCGAGGTCCGCGAGCTCTACCCGGCCGACAACAGCGAGGACGAGGAGCAGCAGGAGTTCCGCGGACTGGGCGTGCTGATCGGGTCCTACCCGGTCCCGCCGGCCGCGCTCGCCCGCATCTACCGGGCGATGGCCACGATCCCGGGCGTCGAGATCACACGCCACCTCGTCGAGGACGCGGCGGGACGCGAGGCCATCGCGGTCACCCGGGACGAGAAGGGCACCCACCAGCGCCGGGAGATCCTGCTCTCCCCGTCCGACTACGGCTTCGCGGGCCTGCGCTTCCGGGTCACGGAGGACTACGAGATGGAGATGCCCAAGGGCATGCGGGGCCCCGGCCAGAAGTACACCGCCGGTGACATCACCGTCGACCAGGCCCGCACCGAGGCGGCCGTCGTCGACGCCAACGGCGCCAAGCCCTGAGCCACGCCTCCCCTGACTCCCGCCCGGGGCCCGGTGTCCGCCGCAGGGGGGCGGACACCGGGCCCCGGGCGGGGTGCGGTGCACGGCCCGCGAGGAGGCGGGCACGGGACGGCGCGGGTTCCCGGCACGAGGCCGTACGACGCGCGTCGGAGCCTCGCGCCGACCGCGTGCGGGCCGCCGGCCGCTCCCCCACGTGACCGACCCCACCCCCCACTCCGTTAAAACTCCCGCAACAATGAGTACGTGATCACTTCGCCCGCACGGAGCTCCCGCCGCACCGAGCACGCGCCGACGCCCTACGTCGACCTGACCCGGGCGGAGTGGAGCGCACTGCGTGACAAGACCCCGCTGCCGCTGAGCGCCGAGGAGGTCGAGCGGCTCAGAGGGCTCGGTGACGTCATCGACCTCGACGAGGTGCGGGACGTCTATCTCCCGCTCTCCCGGCTGCTCAACCTCTACGTCCAGTCCACCTCGGTGCTGCGCGGCTCCCTGAACACCTTCCTGGGGGACGCGGGCAACGGGCACGGGGAGCAGCGCGGCACCCCGTTCGTCATAGGGGTCGCCGGAAGTGTGGCCGTCGGCAAGTCCACCACCGCCCGTATCCTCCAGGCGCTGCTGGCGCGCTGGCCGGAGCACCCCCGGGTGGAGCTGGTGACGACCGACGGCTTCCTGCTGCCGATGAAGGAGCTCGAAGCGCGCGGCCTGATGTCGCGCAAGGGCTTCCCGGAGTCGTACGACCGGCGGGCGCTGACCCGGTTCGTGGCCGACATCAAGGCCGGCAAGGACGAGGTGACGGCCCCCGTCTACTCGCACCTGATCTACGACATCGTGCCGGGCGAGCGGCTCACCGTACGCCGCCCGGACATCCTGATCGTCGAGGGGCTGAACGTGCTGCAGCCCGCGCTGCCCGGCAAGGACGGCCGGACGAGGGTCGGGCTTGCGGACTACTTCGACTTCAGCGTGTACGTCGACGCGCGCGCCGAGGACATCGAGACCTGGTACCTCAACCGCTTCCGCCGGCTGCGCGAGACGGCGTTCCAGAACCCGTTCTCGTACTTCCGCAAGTACACCCAGGTCTCCGAGGAGGAGGCGCTGGACTACGCGCGCACGATGTGGCGGACCATCAACAAGCCCAATCTGCTGGAGAACGTGGCGCCGACGCGCGGACGTGCCACCCTGGTGCTGCGCAAGGGGCCGGACCACAAGGTCCAGCGCCTCTCGTTGCGCAAGCTCTGATCCCGGAAAGGGTGCGTCGTGCTGCATCTGCGCCTCATCGTGCCGTCCGACCGCACCGATGAGGTGCTCGCGCTGATCGAGGGGACGGTGGGGACGGCCCATCTCGCGGTGCTCGCGGGTGCCGCCCGGAGCCCGGCCGGCGATGTCGTCCTGTGCGACGTGGCACGGGAGGCGGGCGACGAACTCATCGGCGGTCTGCGGAAGCTGGGGATCGACGACTGCGGCTCGATCACCGTCGAGAACATGGATCTCACCCTGTCCCGGCACGCCGACGACGCCGAGCGGGCGGCGCCGGGCGAGGGGGCGGACGCGGTGCTCTGGGAGGAGCTGACCGAGGTCACCCACGAGGAGTCGACCTTCAACATCACCTATGTGTCCTTCCTCGCCATCGCGACGATGCTCGCCGCGTGCGGGGTGATGCTGGACAACGCGGTCCTGATCGTGGGCGCGATGGCGGTGGGCCCGGAGTTCGGCCCGCTGGCCGGGATCTCGACGGCGCTGGTGCAGCGGGCGCCGAAGCTGGTGGCGCGGTCGCTGTGGGCGCTGATCGGCGGCTTCGTGGTGGCGATGGCCCTCACGGCGGGCTTCGCCTGGCTGATGGACGTGCTCGGGCTCTTCACCGAGGACATGGTCACGGCGGAACGGCCCAACACCGGCTTCATCTGGCACCCGGACTGGATGTCCTTCGTGGTGGCGGTGCTGGCGGGCATCGCGGGGACCCTCTCGCTGACGTCGGCGAAATCCGGGGCCCTGATCGGTGTCGCCATCTCGGTGACCACGGTGCCGGCCGCCGCCAACGCGGCGGTCGCCTTCAGCTACCAGGACCTCCAGCAGACGTGGGGGTCGGCGGGCCAGCTGCTGGCCAACCTGGGCGGCATCGTCCTCGCCGGGACGGTGACGCTGCTGGCGCAGAGGGCACTGTGGGCCTGGCAGCGACAGAGGGGTTCGGCGGGCCGACGGGTGCCGAACGGTACCAACTGACCCTGCGCTCGGGACGGATGACGGTCGGCGAGGTGAAGGACCCGGCAACGGTGCGGCACCTGACGCTGCCGCACCCCGGACAGGCGAACGCGGCCCGGCCGGTGGCACCATCCCGGGTATGACCGATGCCCGGGAAGTGAGCTTCCACCCCCTCCGGCGGCGCGCCCTGTGGTGGTCCGCCGCGCTCGGAGCGGCCGGGGCGGGCCTGGCCGCGGTGCGCGCGGTGTACGGGAGCGGGCTCCTGGACGTGTGGCTGGGCGTGGGCCTGCTGTTCGCGCTGCTGGGCCTCGTCTGTCTGTACGCGGCCACCACCAGGGTGAGCGCGGACGCCGACGGCCTGCGCACCCGTACCCTGCTCCGCCGCCGGGACATGCCGTGGTCCGGCATCGCGGATCTCCGTACGTACATCCAGTACGGGCGGAACCAGGAGATCCATCGCGTCAGCGTGCTGCTGCGCGACGGGCGTACGCGACGGCTGCCGCTCCCGCTGAGCGCGTCCGCGGGCGACCGCCCGGAGTTCGAGGAGCGGCTGGACGCGCTCCGCGCCCTGCACCGCCGTCACGGCGATCCGGTCTCCCGCCACGTCCCCGTCATCTCGTACCGGGCCGCCGGGCGCGGCACGGCCGTGCAGGCCGTCCTGTGCCTGCTGCTGCTCGCGGGCGCGGGCCTGGCCGTGTGGTTCGTGCCGGTGGCCGGGGAGGAGAAGGAGGCGTGGGCGTCGGCCGTCCCGTGCGCCGCCGGGACGCCTGCGGCGGAGCGTGAGGAGTGCCTGAGCACCCTGCACGCGGTCATCGCACGGGTGGAGATCACCAAGGGGAACGAGAGCGACTGGCTGTACTTCGCCGACGGCAGGCCGCTGGAACGGCTGGGGGTCTCGCGGGAGGGGGCCCGGGGGTTCCACACCGGTGACGAGGTCGAACTGACCGTCTGGCGGCACCAGGTGAGGGAGGTCACCGGGGAACACCACGTGTGGCGCGAGCACTTCACCGGCGCCGGGGAGGTGGCCGTGATCGCCGCCGTCTGCGCGCTCGGCGCGGGCTACCCCGGCGCCCGGGTGCTCCTGCACCGGCGCGGGCGCCGGCTGCCGGACGACGAGGTCCTGCCCTCCGCCCTGCCGTTCGCCGCCGCGCTCGCCGGTACGGCGGTGTGGCTGCTGCCGCTCTGCTACCTCCACCCCCTGGGCCCGGCCGGCTCTCCGGTGGCCCTCGTGTGGGCGGGGTCGGGCGCCGTGGCCACCCTCGCGATGTCCGTCTGGGCCTGGCGCGCCACCCGCATCCGTACGCCCGGCGACGGCGCGGGTGTTCCCTCCCCCGAGCGGTGGGAGAAGGGGAACCGGTTCCTCGCCGCCCGGTTCCTGGAGGACACCGACTACAACCCGAACCGCTTCGGCACCCACATCGTCCTGGGGGACGGGCCGCTCGCGGTGACGCCCCACTCCGGCCCGGGCAGGTTCGCGGCGAGGCGGATTCCGGTGGAGCGCCTGACCGTGACGGGTGTGCGGCGCGTCCGGGGCAGTGACGGCGACACCGTCGGCAGGGGCTGGCACATCGCCGAGCTCGACGACGCGGGCGAGCCCGTCCGGCTCGCGGCGGCCCCCGCCGACCTGACCCGCATCCTCCAGGAGCTGGAGGCAGGACGCAGGACGGCCCCGGCCGTGGGGCCGGGGCCGTCCGTCTGACCGGCCGTGTCCGGCCGACCGGTGGTGCGTCAGCCGAGCGCGGACTTCACCACGTCGGCCAGCTGTCCGGCCACCGCGCGCGCCTGCTCGATGTCGGCGGCCTCGACCATGACCCGTACGAGCGGCTCGGTGCCCGACTTGCGCAGGAGCACCCGTCCGGTGGCGCCCAGCTCGCGCTCCGCCTCGGCCACCGCGGCGGCCAGCTCGGGCGAGGTGTCCACGCGGGACTTGTCGACGTCCGGGACGTTGACCAGGACCTGCGGGAGGCGCTGCATCACGCCCGCCAGGTCGGCGAGCGTACGGCCGGTCGCCGCGACCCTGGCCGCGAGCATCAGACCGGTCAGCGTGCCGTCACCGGTGGTGGCGTGGTCCAGGACGATGACGTGGCCGGACTGCTCGCCGCCCAGCGCGAAGCCCTCGGCCTTCATCGACTCCAGGACGTAGCGGTCGCCGACGGCGGTCTGGACGAGCTGGATGCCCTCCCGCTCCATCGCCGTCTTGAAGCCGAGGTTGGACATGACGGTGCCGACGACGGTGTCCTTGCGCAGCTGGCCCGCCTCGCGCATGGCGAGGGCGAGCACGGCCAGGATCTGGTCGCCGTCGACCTCGGCGCCGGTGGCGTCCACGGCCAGGCAGCGGTCCGCGTCACCGTCGTGCGCGACGCCGAGATCGGCGCCGTGCTCGACGACGGCGGCCCGCAGCAGCTCCAGGTGGGTGGAGCCGCAGCCGTCGTTGATGTTCAGGCCGTCCGGCTCGGCGCCGATGGTGATCACCTCGGCGCCGGCACGGGCGAACGCCTCGGGCGAGACGCGGGCGGCGGCGCCGTGCGCCTCGTCGAGGACGACCTTCAGCCCGTCGAGCCGGTTCGGCAGGACGCCGATGAGGTGGGCGACGTAGCGGTCGAAGCCCTCGGCGTAGTCGGTGACCCGGCCCACGCCCGCGCCGGTCGGGCGGGCCCAGGGCTCGCCCGTGCGGTGCTGCTCGTAGACCGTCTCGATGCGGTCCTCCAGCTCGTCGGCGAGCTTGTGACCGCCGCGGGCGAAGAACTTGATGCCGTTGTCCGGCATGGCGTTGTGGCTGGCCGAGAGCATGACACCGATGTCCGCGCCGAGCGCGCCGGTGAGATACGCCACGGCGGGGGTCGGCAGCACGCCGACCCGCAGGACGTCCACTCCGGCACTGGCCAGGCCGGCCACGACGGCGGCCTCCAGGAACTCTCCGGACGCGCGGGGGTCGCGGCCCACCACGGCGGTCGGCCGGTGCCCCTCGAAGGTGCCCGCCTCGGCCAGTACGTGCGCCGCCGCGACCGAGAGACCGAGCGCGAGCTCGGCTGTCAGGTCCGCGTTGGCGACACCGCGCACGCCGTCCGTGCCGAAGAGTCGTCCCACTGGTGTCCTCCGAAGGTGCTCCGAAACCGCAAAACCAAAGTACTCAAAAAAGGGCAAAGCAAGGCAAGGCGCGGCAAAGAGGGTACGACACTGCCCTGAGCCCTATAAACATGCAAACGTCTTAAGCCGTTATACGCCCGCGAGGGCTGATAAACGAACGCCCCAGCAGCACGAGGTGTGCCGCCGGGGCGAACGTCTGACGCAGGCGATTTAGCGCTTGCTGTACTGCGGAGCCTTACGGGCCTTCTTGAGACCGGCCTTCTTGCGCTCGACCGCACGGTCGTCGCGGGAGAGGAAGCCGGCCTTCTTCAGCGTGGCGCGGTTGTTGTCCACGTCGGCCTCGTTCAGCGCGCGGGCCACGCCGAGGCGCAGGGCGCCGGCCTGACCGGAGACACCGCCACCCGAGATGCGGGCGATGACGTCGTAGCGGCCGTCGAGCTCGAGCACCTTGAAGGGCTCGTTGACTTCCTGCTGGTGCACCTTGTTGGGGAAGTAGTCCTCAAGGGTGCGACCGTTGATCTTCCACTTGCCGGTGCCCGGGATGATCCGGACGCGGGCGATGGCGTTCTTGCGACGGCCAAGGCCGGCCGCGGGCTGCGGGTCACCGAAGCGGCCCGCGAGCGACTCGGAGGTGTACTCACCCTCGACGGGGACCTCCGACTCGAAGGTGGTCACCTCGGCGAAGGTCTCTTCGCCCTCGGTGCCCTCGACGGGCGTCTCTGCAGTGGTCTCGGCCACGATTCTCCTCAGATCTTTCTTTACGTCTTAGGGGGTGAGGCCGGAACTACTGCGCGACCTGGGTGATCTCGAACGGGACCGGCTGCTGCGCAGCGTGCGGGTGCTGGTCGCCCGCGTAGACCTTCAGCTTCGAGATCATCTGACGACCCAGGGTGTTCTTGGGGATCATGCCCTTGATGGCCTTCTCGATGGCCTTCTCGGGGTTCTTCGCGAGGAGCTCGTCGTAACGCACCGAACGGAGACCGCCCGGGAAGCCCGAGTGGCGGTACGCCATCTTCTGGGTCTTCTTGTTGCCGGAGAGGTGAACCTTCTCGGCGTTGATGATGATGACGAAGTCGCCCATGTCCATGTGGGGGGCGTAGATCGCCTTGTGCTTGCCTCGGAGGAGGTTCGCGGCCGTGGTGGCCAGACGGCCGAGGACGATGTCCTCAGCGTCGATGATGTGCCACTGGCGAGTGACATCGCCGGGCTTGGGGCTGTACGTACGCACTTCGTAGCCTTCGCTTCTTCAGTGGATGAGGTCCAGACACATGGCACCCCTGAAGCGATCATGCAGCTGGGGCTCACAGTGCCGGGGACACTGCCCGTATGCGAGCCACTGGTAACTGCTCCAGAGAACCTACGTAACGGCTCTTCGCCCGAGAAGGACGAGGCCAGTACGTATAACAACCCCCGACAGTACCCGCCCCGGCGGGGGCGGGTCAAAACGCGCCGGCCCTACCGCTCCCGCTGGACCCTGCGCTCGTCCCAGACCGGTTCTGCGGACTCCCGGACCACTCCGTCCGAGCCGAAGACCAGGTACCGGTCGAAGGACTTCGCGAACCAGCGGTCGTGCGTGACGGCCATCACCGTGCCGTCGTACACCTCCAGCCCGTCCTGGAGCGCCTCGGCCGACTCCAGGTCCAGGTTGTCCGTGGGCTCGTCCAGCAGCAGCGCGGTCGTGCCGGCCAGCTCCAGGAGCAGGATCTGGAACCGCGCCTGCTGCCCGCCGGACAGCCTCTCGAAGGCCTGGTCGCCCTGGCGCTCCAGCTCGTAGCGCCGCAGCACCCCCATCGCACCCCCGCGGTCCTTGGCGTGCTCGGACCACAGGATCTCGACCAGCGTCTTGCCGAGCAGCTCCGGGTGGGCGTGGGTCTGGGCGAAGTGGCCGGGCACGACCCGCGCCCCGAGCTTCCACTCGCCGGTGTGCGCGACCGGCTCCCCCGCAAGCAGCCGCAGGAAGTGCGACTTCCCCGACCCGTTGGAGCCGAGGACGGCGACCCGCTCCCCGTAGTAGATCTCCAGGTCGAACGGCTTCATCAGACCGGTGAGCTCCAGGCCCTTGCAGGTCACCGCGCGCACCCCGGTCCGCCCGCCGCGCAGCCGCATCCTGATGTCCTGCTCGCGGGGCGGCTCCGGCGGCGGTCCCGCCTCCTCGAACTTCTTGAAGCGGGTCTGCATCGCGTGGTAGCGGTTCGCCATGTCGGGGCTGTTCGCCGCCTGCTGCCGCATCCGCAGGACCAGCGCCTTCAGCCGGGCGTGCTCCTCCTCCCAGCGCCGCAGCAGCTCCTCGAAGCGCGCGAAGCGCTCCTTGCGCGCCTCGTGGTACGTCCCGAAGCCGCCGCCGTGCACCCAGACGTCCGAGCCCGCCGGGCTGGGCTCCACGCTCACGATCTTCTCCGCGGCCCGCGAGAGCAGCTCCCGGTCGTGGGAGACGAAGAGCACGGTCTTACGGGTCTCCCGGAGCTTCTCCTCCAGCCACCGCTTGCCCGGGACGTCCAGATAGTTGTCCGGCTCGTCCAGGAGCAGCACCTCGTCCGGGCCCCTCAGCAGGGCCTCCAGGACGAGCCGCTTCTGCTCGCCGCCGCTGAGCGTGCGCACCTCGCGCCACTGCGCCTTCTCGTACGGGACGCCGAGCGCGGCCATGGTGCACATGTCCCAGAGCGTCTCGGCCTCGTATCCGCGCGCCTCCGCCCAGTCGCTCAGCGCCTGCGCGTACGCCATCTGCGCGGCCTCGTCGTCCACGGCGAGGATGCGCTCCTCGGCCGCGTCGACGGCCCCGGCCGCCTCCCTGATACGGGGCTGCGCCACGGAGACCAGCAGGTCACGCACGGTGCGCTCGTCCCGTACGGAGCCGACGAACTGGGCCATCACCCCGAGTCCGCCGCTCACCGAGACCGAGCCGCCGTGCGGCTGGAGCTCCCCGGCGAGCAGCTTCAGCAGCGTCGACTTGCCCGCGCCGTTCGCCCCGACGAGGGCGACGACGGCACCGTCCGCCACCCGGAACGAAGCATCGCCGAGCAGCACCCGCCCGTCCGGTAGGTAGTACTCCAGGTGGCCTGCTTCAAGATGTCCCATGACAGCATTGTCACGGCCCGAGAACCCCTGGCCCAACCGGTTTCCCCAGGCTCTAGGATTCGCCGCATGAGCTTTGGGCAAGGGGGGCCCTCCTGGGGGCCGGGAGAGAGCCGGACTCCGGACTGGGCGGCACTGGCCGAGGCGTCCGCGGCGCGGAGCAGGCGCAAGAAGTGGCTGATGATCGGCGGGGGCGTGCTGGCCACCGCCGCCGTCGCCGCGATCGTCGCCACGGCCGTCATCACGACCGGCGGCGGCACCTCACCGAAGACGAACGCGAGCGAGCTGCCCGCCCCCGCGGACCTGCCCTCGGAGAGCGCGGCACCCGCGCCCTCGTTCTCCTCGGTCGCCCCTCCGCCCCCGCCGGACCCCAAGGACTACATAGCCGACGAGAAGAAGGACAGGACCCCGGTCACGGTCGACGCCTTCTTCCCCGGGAAGAAGCTGACCATGGGCGACCGGGTCTACGCCAAGGGCGCCACCGCCCGGACGACGGGCTGCGCGACGACGACGCAGGGCGCCCTCGGCTCGATCCTCACGAACAACGGCTGCGACCAGGTCATCCGCGCCACGTACAGCAGGGACGGCGTCGCCGTCACCGTCGGCCTCGCCGTCTTCGGCACCGAGGCGGAGGCCCGGAAGGCCGCGCAGCAGGCGTCCGGCGGCATCGCCTCCCTCAGCGGCTCGGGTGTCCCCACCTACTGCCGCGGCGGAGCGGTCTGCCGGCGCACCGCCAACTCCTACGGCCGCTACGCCTACTTCACGGTCGGCGGCTACACCAGCGGGAAGAACGTCACCACGGCCTCCAAGGACGTGTACGCGGTCGGCGACGACCTGACCGACTTCACGTTCCGCCAGATCCGCCACCGCGGCGAGGTCCAGGCCTCGGCCGCCGCGGGCGCCCCCGCCACCTGAGCCGCGGCCTCTCCGCTCCCCCACGCACCAGCCCTGTCCCTCCCCTCGACCGAGGACCCGCCGCCGTGCGTCTGACCGCTCTCTTCACCATCCCGCGTGTCCTGCGGCACAGCGACGCGATAGGCGCCGACCTGCCGCCGGACGACGCCGTGGTCCTCGACGCCCCGGACTCCTCGCTGCGGGCGGCGCTCGCCGCAGCCGCGGCCGGTGACCACGCCCCGGCCGCCGAGCTGCTCGCCGGCACCCGCAGGCACGCCCAGTGGGAGCGCAGGGACACCGTCGTCTCCCGGCTGGCGCGCGCCTCGCTGCACCACCCTGGCTGGCTGGACAGCTGGCTGGCGGCGGCCCCGGAGGACCCCGACGCCGTACTGGTCAAGGCGGACCAGTACGTCTGCCAGGCCTGGCAGATACGGACGGGCGCCCGGGCCAGGCACGTCGAGGCCGACCAGTTCAAGGCCTTCCACGCGGTGCTGCGGGACGCGGTGCCGGTGATCTCGGCCGCCGCCGAGCTCAACCCCGACGACCCGGTCCCCTGGCGCATCGCGCTGACGCAGGCCCGGGGCATCCAGGCGCCCCGCGAGGTCTTCGACACGTATCTCGCCGAGGCGAACGAGCGCGACCCCCACCACGAGGGCTGCCACATCCAGGCGCTCCAGTACCTCTGCGCCAAGTGGTTCGGCTCGCACGAGGAGATGTTCGCCTTCGCCGAGCGGGCCGCCGAGCAGGCGCCGCCCGGCTCACGGCTCCACGCCCTGCCGCTCCAGGCCGTCGTGGAGTATCTGATCGCCGACGAGGAGACGCCCGACCCCGACCCGTACACCCCGCGGGCCGAGGCGGCCGTGGCCCGTGCCCAGGCCCTGTCGGAGAGCTACGCCCCCGGGGACCGCGAGGCCGCGGGCTTCCGCAACCACCTGGCGATGGTCCTGTGGTCGATGAACCGCTACGAGGAGGCCCTCACCGCCTTCCGCAGCATCGGGGTGCACGCCACCACCTTCCCCTGGACCTATTTCGGCGAGGCCCGCGCGGAGTTCCTGGAGGCCCGCTCGGACACCCGCGTCGAGCTGGCGATGAGGGTGCCCTTCTTCAGCCCCTCCCCCAAGCCCCCGGCCACCGGCGCGCCGGACTGGGAGCGCGAGCTGGCGCCCCGGTCGCTCGCCATCGCCTCCACCGGCCCCACCGAGGTGGCCCAGGCGGCACTGATCTGCGGCCACAGCCTGCGGACGGCCCCGGCCGGCAGCAGTCACACGTACGTCGAGATCGTCCCCGACCCGGTGCGCGGCAAGCGGGCCGCCCTGCTCCCCGAGGACCCGCTCACCTCGGCCGCCGACAACTTCACCACGGCCGAGGACTGGCCGGCCCTGATCCTGCACCGCACCCCTGAACGCGGGAGCTTCACGCTCCTGCACCGGGGCAAGAGGGTGGCGGAACACTCCTGGGAGACCGCGGCCCCCGCCGCCGACCACACCGAGGCGACCGCGAAGGCCGCCGCCCTGGCCCGGGTCTACGAGATCGCCGACCCCCGCCCCCTGGCCCATATCCTGCGGGCCACGGGTGACCCCGCCCGGCACCAGAGCGAGCTGGTCGCCGCCCTCGGTCTCCCGCCGCTGCCCGAGGGGTACGGCGGCGAGCAGGAGATCCTCGCCGGGCTGCCGGGCGCCCGGGTGCTGGCCCGGCGGGGCTTCCTCGCGGGCATGCGGGACACCCTGACCACCAGGGACGGCGTCCACCCCGAGACCCCGCGACCGGCCGAGCCCCACCCGGCACGCTGGTGGGCGCTGCGCGGGCTGGCCGTGCTGGTCTTCACCGCGGCGGCGGTCTACGCCTGGTGGACCCCCGACATCGGCTGGTTCCGCTCCACGGTGACCAGCGCCGTCGCCCTGTACTTCGCCGCCCAGCTGCTCCGCGCCCTGCGCCGCAGGCCGGTCAGCAGCAGCCGGCCCCCGGCAGCGTCCTGACGTTCCTGGCCTCCACGGCCCGGGCGGCCAGCAGCCCGTCCGCCGGATAGGCCACTTCCTCCAGGGTCAGCCCGTGCGGCCGGACCACGTGCACCCCCGGGTCCCGCACCTTCGCGGCCAGCACCTCGGCGGGCCAGCCGGCCGGCCGGCGGCCGTCCCCCACGAACAGGGCCGCGCCGATCAGGGCCCGCACCATGTTGTGGCAGAACGCGTCAGCCTGCACGGTCGCCGTCAGCACCCCGGACTCCGCGTCCCGCACCCAGTGCAGCTTCTGCAGCGTCCGGATGGTCGTGGCACCCTCACGCTTCTTGCAGTACGCCGCGAAGTCGTGCTCCCCCGTCATCAGCGCGGCGGCCTCGTTCATCGCGTCCAGGTCCAGCGGCCGGTCGTGCCAGAGCACATGGCCGCGCAGCAGCGGGTCCACACCGCCGGGCCTGTCCCCGACCCGGTAGGCGTAGCGCCGCCACAGCGCGGAGAAGCGCGCGTTGAACCCGGCGGGGGCCTCGGCCGCCCTCCAGATCCGCACGTCCAGCGGCAGCCGCCCGGCCATCCGCCGCAGCAGCTTCTCCTCGTGCTCGGCCCACACCTCGGCCGGCAGGTCCACATGCGCCACCTGGCCGCGCGCGTGCACCCCGGCGTCCGTGCGCCCGGCGACCGTCAGGTCGTAGGTCACCGCCGACCGCGTGACCGTACGCAGCGCGTCCTCGATCTCGCCCTGCACGGTGCGCCTGCTGGTCTGCTTCGCCCAGCCGGAGAAGTCCTTGCCGTCATAGGAAAGGTCCAGTCGTACCCGTACGAATCCGGGCTCTGCCTCGTCACTCACCCGAAGATCCTCTCAAAACCGAACGGGCCCGCATCGCCCCGAAGGGAGATGCGGGCCCGTACCTGGGTCTCAGAACGCTCAGGCGTCCTTGGACTCCTCGGCGGCGGCGTCGGCCGGCTTGGCGTCCTCGACGGTCTCGGCCGGAGCCTCGTCCTTCTTGAGGGCGTCTTCCTTGACGGCGCGCTTCGTCGCGGCCTCGGCCTCACCGGTGGCCTGCTGGGCCACGGTCAGCGCCTCGACCAGCTCGATGACGGCCATCGGGGCGTTGTCGCCACGACGGTTGCCGATCTTGGTGATGCGGGTGTAACCACCGGGGCGGTTCTCGTACCGCGGGGCGATCTCGGTGAAGAGCGTGTGCACGATGCTCTTGTCCGTGATCGACTGCAGCACCAGGCGACGGTTGTGGATGTCGCCCTTCTTCGCCTTGGTGATGAAACGCTCGGCGACCGGACGAAGGCGACGGGCCTTGGCCTCGGTGGTGGTGATGCGGCCGTGCTCGAACAGCGACTTCGCGAGGTTGATGAGAAGAAGCTTCTCGTGCGCAGCGCTGCCGCCCAGACGGGCACCCTTGGCGGGCTGAGGCATGGTGTTTCTCCTTGTGTGCTGCACCGGCCGTATCAGGTACCGGTGTCAGTTCCCGCGAGGCGGCCGCCCCGCGGAAGTCTTTACTTGGCAGCGGCTGATACCCGGCTTCCACCAGCCATCAGCCACATCAAGCCGATCCGGCTCTCACCGGACGTCAGCCAAAATCAAGCCCGTCCGGCGATTGAGGACAAGGCCTGTGCCCCAGCACGGGGGCACCCTGAACCGGGCACCCCCCGCCGGAAGGCGACTCAGTACTGCTCGGTCTCCACGAAACCGGCGTCCGCGTCGTCGTCGGCGCCGAAGGCGTCCGCGGCGGCGGTCGGGTCGAAGCCGGGAGGCGAGTCCTTGAGCGCCAGGCCCATACCGGCCAGCTTCGCCTTGACCTCGTCGATCGACTTCGCACCGAAGTTGCGGATGTCGAGCAGGTCCGCCTCGGAGCGGGCCACGAGCTCGCCCACCGAGTGGATGCCCTCGCGCTTGAGGCAGTTGTACGAACGGACCGTGAGCTCGAGCTCCTCGATCGGCAGAGCCAGATCGGCGGCGAGCGCGGCGTCCGTCGGGGACGGGCCCATGTCGATGCCCTCGGCATCGATGTTGAGCTCGCGCGCCAGACCGAACAGCTCGACCAGGGTCTTACCGGCCGATGCCATGGCGTCACGGGGACGCATGGCCTGCTTGGTCTCGACGTCGACGATCAGCTTGTCGAAGTCGGTGCGCTGCTCGACACGGGTCGCCTCGACCTTGTACGTGACCTTGAGCACCGGCGAGTAGATGGAGTCGACCGGGATACGGCCGATCTCCTGGCCCACCTGCTTGTTCTGGACGGCGGAGACGTAGCCGCGACCGCGCTCGACGGTCAGCTCCATCTCCAGCTTGCCCTTGCCGTTCAGCGTGGCCAGGACCAGGTCCGGGTTGTGGACCTCGACACCGGCCGGCGGGGCGATGTCAGCAGCGGTGACCAGGCCGGGACCCTGCTTGCGCAGGTACATCACGACCGGCTCGTCGTGCTCCGAGGAGACGACCAGCTGCTTGATGTTGAGGATGAGGTCGGTCACGTCCTCCTTGACGCCCGGCACGGTGGTGAACTCGTGCAGGACACCGTCGATCCGGATGCTGGTGACAGCGGCACCGGGGATCGAGGAGAGGAGGGTGCGACGCAGGGAGTTGCCGAGGGTGTAACCGAAGCCCGGCTCCAGCGGCTCGATCACGAACCGGGAGCGGAATTCGTCGACGACCTCTTCGGTCAGCGACGGACGCTGAGCGATAAGCATGCTGAGATCCTTCAGTCGTGGGCACCCGCTATTTGATGCCCGACAGATGAGACAAGGATACGGGCGGCACGCCCCCGAAGGGACATACCGCCCGCATCCGGCGTTACTGACGCACGGCCGTCACCGGCCGCAGCGGATCAGACGCGGCGACGCTTCGGCGGACGGCAGCCGTTGTGCGGCGTCGGGGTGACGTCCTGGATCGAACCGACCTCGAGGCCCGTGGCCTGGAGGGAGCGGATCGCGGTCTCACGGCCGGAGCCGGGACCCTTGACGAAGACGTCGACCTTGCGCATGCCGTGCTCCTGCGCGCGGCGGGCGGCCGACTCGGCGGCCATCTGCGCGGCGAAGGGGGTGGACTTGCGCGAGCCCTTGAAGCCGACGTGGCCGGCGGAGGCCCAGGAGATCACGTTGCCCGAGGGGTCCGTGATCGAGACGATCGTGTTGTTGAACGTGCTCTTGATGTGGGCGTGCCCGTGAGCGACGTTCTTCTTTTCCTTGCGACGCACCTTCTTGGCTGCGCCCTGACGACCCTTGGGGGGCATGTCTTGACTCCAGATGGAGAGGGGAGGTGATCGGTCCTACAGCGAAGACCGCTGGTTGCTGCGAACCCCCGGAACTGGCCGGAGACGCGCAGTGCGTCCGCTGAGGACTACTTCTTGCCCGGCTTCTTCTTACCGGCGATGGCGCGACGCGGGCCCTTGCGGGTACGCGCGTTCGTGCTGGTGCGCTGACCGTGGACCGGCAGACCGCGACGGTGCCGGATGCCCTGGTAGCAGCCGATCTCGATCTTGCGGCGAATGTCGCCCTGGATCTCGCGGCGAAGGTCACCCTCGGTGCGGAGGTTGGCGTCCACGTACTCGCGGATCTTGACCAGGTCCTCTTCGGCCAGGTCACGAACGCGGGTGTTGGGGTTCACGCCGGTGGTGGCGAGGATCTCCTTGGACCGGGTACGCCCGATGCCGAAGACGTAGGTGAGGGCAACCTCCACGCGCTTTTCGCGCGGGATGTCAACACCTGAAACGCGTGCCATTCAATGGCTCCAGTTGTCATGTCGGGGGTCTTCCGCAGTGCCACTCCCGAACGCCGACCTCGTCCGCGTGGGAAGAGGTGGTACGCCCGGGTCCCCGGCCCCCGCCGGAGGTGTCGTCAGCCGAAGCGTGGACGGGCACTGCGTATGTACGTTTACGTGCGTCGCGCGAAGAACTGCGAGATGCAGGGGGTCGTGCGTCAGCCCTGGCGCTGCTTGTGGCGCAGGTTGTCGCAGATGACCATGACCCGGCCGTGACGGCGGATCACCTTGCACTTGTCGCAGATCTTCTTGACGCTCGGCTTGACCTTCATGGGATGTCAGGTTCTCCGGGTCAGTGCCCTCACCACGCCGAAGCGGGATGGCGGCAAGATCTACTTGTACCGGTAGACGATCCGGCCACGCGTCAGGTCGTACGGAGAGAGCTCCACGACGACCCGGTCATCCGGGAGGATACGGATGTAGTGCATCCGCATCTTGCCGCTGATGTGCGCGAGGACTTTGTGACCGTTCTGGAGTTCCACCTTGAACATGGCGTTCGGGAGGGACTCGATCACGGTGCCCTCAATTTCGATGGCACCTTGCTTCTTGGCCACGCTTCGCCTTTCGAATCGGCTACCTTGATCGACTCACATCACCGCATGCAGACACACGGATGCACGAGAGCCGACGAGTCAGTCTACGTCAGCGGACTCCAAAAGACGAATCCGTCAAGTTTGCCCACTTCTCCTGATCCTTAGACACGGATCAGCCGGACAGTCCTGCCGCACGCCTCCCGGGCGGGAGCTCACCCCAGAGGGTCCGGCGCCGCCTCGACGCCGACCCCTCCCTCACGCAGCCCTCGCGAGCTCGGCGCCTGGGCGCCTCGCGGGCTTCGGCCCGCTGCACCGGACTCCGTCCGCCGGGTGATCCTCAGCCCAGCGGGTCCGGCGCCGCCTCGATGCCGACCCCTCCCTCACGCAGCCCTCGCGAGCTCGGCGCCTGGGCGCCTCACAGGCTTCGGCCCGCTGCGCCGGACTCCGTCCGCCGGGTGAACCTCACCCCAGCGGGTCCGGCGCCGCCTCGACGCCGTACTGCGCGAGCCTCTCCCGGCCGCAGTCGGGAGCGGTCAGGACCAGGGGGCCCTGCTCGGTGAGGGCGATCGAGTGCTCCCAGTGCGAGGACCAGGTGCCGTCGGTCGTGAGGACCGTCCACTCGTCAGCGAGGACCTTCGTCTGCGGCGTGCCCAGCGAGACCATCGGCTCGATGGCCAGGCAGACACCCGGGACCAGCTTGATGCCCTTGCCCCGCTTGCGGGAGACGTAGTTCAGCAGGTGCGGGTCCATGTGCATCTCGGTGCCGATGCCGTGGCCGCCGTAGTCCTCGATGATCCCGTACTTGCCGGTCGCCGGGCGGGGCTGGCGGCGGATGTAGGACTCGATCGCCTTGGAGATGTCGACGAGCCGGTTGTTCACCTTCATCGCGGCGATTCCGGCCCACATGGACTCCTCGGTCACCCGGGAGAGCTCGATCACCTCCGGAGCGTGACCGGTGCCCACGAAGGCGGTGTACGCCGCGTCGCCGTGCCAGCCGTCCACGATCGCGCCGGCGTCGATCGAGATGATGTCGCCGTCCTTGAGGACGGTCTTGTCGTCCGGGATGCCGTGGACGACGACGTCGTTGACCGAGGTGCAGATCGTCGCGGGGAAACCGCCGTAACCCAGGAAGTTCGACGTCGCGCCGTGGTCGGCGATCACCTTGCGCGCGACCTCGTCCAGGTCCTTCGTGGTCGCCCCGGGGACGGCCGCCTCGCGCGTGGCGGCGTGAATGGCAGCGACCACGAGGCCCGCCTCGCGCATCTTCGCGATCTGCTCGGGGGTCTTGATCTGCACCATCGCTCGGCGCCTTTCTGGGTACGGAGGGGAAGGTCGAGGCCGTACTCCACGATACGGCCGCAAGCAGTCGGCCGCGGCGCCCGAGGGCGCCGCGGCCGGCAGCTGTGGTGTTACGGGGTGGGACTCAGCCCTCGTCGGACTTCTTGAGGGCGTCCATGGCCCGCTCGGTCACATCGGTGACCTTGCCGAGCGCGGAGATCGTCACGACCAGGCCCTGGGACCGGTAGTAGTCGATGATCGGCTCGGTCTGCGTGTGGTAGACCTCCAGCCGCGTACGCACCGTCTCCTCGGTGTCGTCGTCGCGCTGGTACAGCTCGCCACCGCAGGCGTCGCAGACGCCGTCGGTCTTCGGCGGGTTGTACGTCACGTGGAAGACGTGAGCGCTGTTGTTGCGGCAGATGCGGCGGCCCGCGATGCGCTTGACCACCTCGTCCTCGGGGACCTCCAGGTCGAGGACCGCGTCGAGCTTCACGCTCTCGGTGTGAAGCATCTCGTCCAGAGCGACGGCCTGACCCACGTTGCGCGGGAAGCCGTCCAGCAGGAAGCCGTTCTCGGCGTCGGGCTGGGACATGCGGTCCTTGGCCATGGCGATGGTGACTTCGTCCGGCACCAGCTGACCCGCGTCCATGAAGGCACGGGCCTGCTTGCCAAGGTCGGTGCCCTGGCTGATGTTGGCGCGGAAAAGGTCGCCCGTGGAGATGTGCGGAATCGAAAGATTCTTGGCAAGGAACGCGGCCTGCGTTCCCTTGCCGGCACCGGGCGGCCCGACGAGGACGATTCGCATCAGCGGAGGAACCCTTCGTAATTGCGCTGCTGGAGCTGACTCTCGATCTGCTTCACGGTCTCCAGACCCACACCCACGATGATCAGGATGCTCGTCCCGCCGAACGGGAAGTTCTGGTTAGCACCGCCGAAGCCTGCCAACGCCATCGTCGGCACCAGAGCGATCAGACCCAGGTACAGCGAGCCCGGCCAAGTGATCCTGTTGAGCACGTAGCTCAGATACTCGGCAGTAGGTCGACCTGCCCGGATACCCGGGATGAAGCCACCATACTTCTTCATGTTGTCGGCGACTTCCTCGGGGTTGAACGAGATCGCCACATAGAAGAATGCGAAGAACACGATCAGAAGGAAGTACGTCGCGATGTAGTACGGGTGGTCGCCCTTGACGAAGTGGTCCTGAATCCAGGTCGCCCAGCCCGCTGTGGAGTTGGAGAACTGAACGATTAGAGCAGGAATGTAGAGCAGCGAAGAAGCGAAGATGACGGGAATCACACCCGCCTGGTTCACCTTCAACGGGATGTAAGTGGACGTACCGCCGTAGGACCGGCGGCCGATCATGCGCTTCGCGTACTGCACCGGGACACGGCGCTGGGCCTGCTCGACGAAGACGACGAGGCCCACCATCACGAACCCGATGAGGATGACGGTGATGAACTCGATCCAGCCGTCGGCCAGCTTGCCGCTCTGCTTGATGGCCCACAGGGCGCCGGGGAAGCTGGCGGCGATCGAGATGAACATGAGGATCGACATGCCGTTGCCGATGCCGCGGTCGGTGATGAGCTCACCGAGCCACATGACGGCCGCGGTGCCGGCGGTCATGGTGATGACCATGACGATGGTCGTGAAGATCGACTGGTTCGGGACGATCTGGTCGGCGACCGGGCAGCCGCTGAACAGCGCGCCGCTGCGGGCGGTCGCCACGAGTCCGGTGCCCTGGAGGATGGCCAGCGCCACGGTCAGATAACGCGTGTACTGCGTGATCTTCGCCGTGCCCGACTGCCCCTCCTTCTTGAGGGCTTCGAGCCGGGGAATGACGACGGTCAGCAGCTGGAGAATGATGCTGGCCGTGATGTACGGCATGATGCCGAGCGCGAAGATCGTGATCTGCAGCAGTGCACCACCGCTGAACATGTTGACCAGACCGAAGAGGCTGTTGTTGCCCTTGCTGGCCTGATCAACACAGGTCTGGACGTTCTCGTAGCTCACCCCCGGTACGGGAATGTGCGCCCCGAGACGGTAGAGCACGATGATGCCGAGCGTGAAGAGCAGCTTCTTGCGCAGGTCGGGCGTCTTGAACGCCCGGGCGAACGCGGTGAGCACGGTGCCTCCTGCGACCCCCGCGCAAAAGCGTGAGGTGACGGTCTTGAGGATCGACGGTTACGTAACAGCCAAAGGGCCCCGGGCGTTTGCCCAGGACTTACCACAGCAACGCACGCCACCTTACCGGCGGACATGCCCCCCTAGGAACGACCAACCGGGGATGCCCCAAATGAGAGGCATCCCCGGTCGGATGTTCAGGCCACAGCCCTGTCCGAGTTGTCTCAGACGAGTTCGGTGACGGTGCCGCCGGCGGCGGCGATCTTCTCCTTGGCGGAGCCGGAGACGGCGTCAACCGAAACCTGCAGCGCCACGGAGATCTCGCCCTGTCCGAGGACCTTGACGAGGTGGTTGTTGCGCACAGCGCCCTTGGCGACCAGGTCGGCCACCGTGACCTCTCCACCCTCGGGGTAGAGCGTCGCGAGCTTGTCCAGGTTCACGACCTGGTACTCCGTGCGGAACGGGTTCTTGAAGCCCTTGAGCTTCGGGAGACGCATGTGGAGGGGCATCTGGCCACCCTCGAAGCGCTCCGGAACCTGGTAACGAGCCTTCGTACCCTTGGTACCACGGCCTGCGGTCTTACCCTTGGACGCCTCACCACGACCCACACGGGTCTTGGCGGTCTTGGCGCCCGGGGCAGGCCGGAGGTTGTGGGCCTTCAGCGGGCTGTTCTCCGCCATGTCAGTCAACCTCCTCAACCGTCACGAGGTGGCGGACGGTCTGCACCATTCCGCGGAACTCGGGGCGGTCCTCCTTGACAACCACGTCGTTCAGGCGCTTGAGCCCGAGCGAACGCAGGGTGTCGCGGTGGTTCTGCTTGCTGCCGATGTACGACTTCGTCTGCGTGATCTTGAGGCGAGCCATTACGCACCCGCTCCCGCACGCGCACGAAGCAGAGCCGCGGGGGCGACGTCCTCGAGGGGCAGACCACGGCGAGCCGCGATCTCCTCGGGACGCTGCAGGCCCTGGAGGGCCGCCACGGTCGCGTGCACGATGTTGATCGGGTTCGAAGAACCGAGCGACTTCGACAGGATGTCGTGAACGCCGGCGCACTCCAGAACGGCGCGCACCGGGCCACCCGCGATCACACCGGTACCGGGGGAAGCAGGCTTCAGCAGGACGACGCCCGCAGCCTTCTCGCCCTGGATCGGGTGAGGGATGGTGCCCTGGATACGCGGAACCTTGAAGAAGCTCTTCTTGGCCTCTTCAACGCCCTTGGCGATGGCCGCGGGAACTTCCTTGGCCTTGCCGTATCCGACACCGACGGTGCCGTCACCATCGCCCACCACGACCAGCGCGGTGAAGCTGAAGCGACGACCACCCTTCACTACCTTGGCGACGCGGTTGATCGCGACGACGCGCTCGACGTACGCGGTCTTCTCGGCGGCTGCGCCACCGTCACGGCCCTTCCGGTCCCGCCGCTCGCCGCCACCGGCACCGCTTCCGCGGCGCTGGGGTCCAGCCATTGGAATTACCTCTCTCTGTTACGTCCGCTGTGCGTAGGAACCGGGGCTTAGAACTTCAGCCCGGCTTCACGGGCGGCGTCAGCCAGAGCGGCAATCCGCCCGGCGTACTGGTTACCACCGCGGTCAAACACGACGGCCTCGACGCCTGCGGCCTTGGCACGCTCGGCGACCAGGGCGCCGACCTGCTTGGCCTGGGCGCTCTTGTCACCCTCGCCACCACGGATCGACGTGTCCAGGGTCGACGCCGACGCGAGCGTGTGGCCCGCGATGTCGTCGATGACCTGGGCGACGATGTGGCGGTTGGAACGCGTCACGACCAAGCGGGGACGCTCCGGCGAACCGGAGATGTGCTTGCGGACGCGGATGTGGCGCCGCTTGAGAGCAGCGCGCTTGTACGCGTCGCCCTTGGCGATCTTCACACCGTATGCCATGGCTACTTACCAGCCTTTCCGACCTTGCGGCGGATGACCTCGCCCGCGTACTTGACGCCCTTGGCCTTGTACGGGTCGGGCTTCCGCAGCTTGCGGATGTTGGCGGCTACCTCGCCGACCTTCTGCTTGTCGATGCCCTCGACGCTGAGCTTCGTGGGCGACTCGACCTTGAAGGTGATGCCTTCCGGAGCCTCGATGAGGATCGGGTGGCTGTAGCCCAGGGCGAACTCCAGGTTGGAGCCCTTCGCCTGGACGCGGTAACCGACACCGCTGATCTCGAGCGCCTTGCTGTATCCCTGGGTCACGCCGGTGATCATGTTCGCCACCAGCGTGCGGGACAGGCCGTGAAGGGCCTTGTTCTGACGCTCGTCGTTCGGGCGGACGACGTTGAGCACGCCGTCCTCACCCTTGGTGACCTCGATCGGCGCGGCGACGGTGTGCGAGAGGGAGCCCTTGGGCCCCTTCACCGCGACCGTGCGGCCATCGATGGTGACGTCCACACCGGCGGGAACCTGGATGGGGAGCTTGCCGATTCGCGACATGAGCTATTCCTCCGTTCCCGACTACCAGACGTAGGCGAGGACTTCCCCACCTACGCCCTTCTTGCTGGCCTGCTGGCCGGTCAGGAGACCGTGGGACGTGGAGATGATCGCCACGCCCAGGCCGCCGAGAACCTTCGGCAGATTGGTGGACTTTGCGTATACACGCAGACCCGGCTTCGAAATGCGCTTGATGCCGGCGATCGAACGCTCGCGGTTGGGCCCGAACTTCAGCTCGAGAACGAGGCTCTTGCCGACCTCGGCGTCCTCGACCTTCCAGCCGGTGATGAAGCCCTCCTGCTGGAGGATCTCCGCGATGTGCGACTTGATCTTGCTGTGCGGCATGGCGACATCGTCGTGATACGCCGAGTTCGCGTTACGCAGACGCGTGAGCATGTCTGCGATGGGATCAGTCATGGTCATGAGTTGGCCTTCGGCCTCTCTCGCCGGGGTTTCCTGTATGCGCCATCCCTCTCCCCACTCAGTGGCGGGACGGGTGCGGTGCGGGGACCTACGGCGTAGTAAGTCGGTCAGGGCGGCAGGCGCCCAACCCTTCAAGCCTACGGCATGAAGAGCGGGGCTCCTGCCGACCGGATACTTACCGAGAGCTTTCTGGTCCTCCCAACGCCCAAAGGGCGAAGGAGAATTACCAGGAGCTCTTGGTCACGCCCGGCAGCTCGCCACGGTGAGCCATCTCACGGAGGCACACGCGGCACAGGCCGAACTTGCGGTAGACGGAGTGGGGCCGGCCGCAGCGCTGGCACCGGGTGTAACCCCGGACGCCGAACTTCGGCTTGCGGGCGGCCTTAGCGATCAGAGCCTTCTTCGCCACGGTCAGTTCTCCTTGAACGGGAAGCCGAGGTGACGAAGCAGGGCACGACCCTCGTCGTCGTTGGTCGCCGTGGTGACCACGGTGATGTCCATGCCCCGGACCCGGTCGATCTTGTCCTGGTCGATCTCGTGGAACATGACCTGCTCCGTGAGACCGAAGGTGTAGTTGCCACGGCCGTCGAACTGCTTCGGCGACAGACCGCGGAAGTCACGGATACGCGGAAGCGCGAGCGACAGCGTACGGTCCAGGAACTCCCACATGCGGTCACCACGAAGGGTGACGTGGCAGCCGATCGGCTGCCCCTCGCGCAGCTTGAACTGCGCGATCGACTTGCGGGCCTTCGTGACGGCGGGCTTCTGGCCGGTGATCGTGGTGAGGTCCTTGACCGCACCGTCGATCAGCTTGGAGTCGCGGGCGGCGTCGCCCACACCCATGTTGACCACGATCTTGACCAGACCGGGGACCTGCATGACGTTCTCGTACGAGAACTCCTCACGCAGCTTGCCGGCGATTTCCTCGCGGTAGCGCGTCTTGAGACGCGGCGCAGTGGTGGTCGTCATCAGATGTCCTCACCGGTCCGCTTGGCAACGCGGATCTTCTTGCCCTCGTCGTCAAAGCGGTAGCCGACGCGGGTGACGACCTTGTTGCCGTCCTTCTCCACGACCAGCTGAACGTTGCTGACGTGAATCGGGGCCTCGGTGGTGACAATGCCACCCGTCTGCGAACCGCGAGCCGTCTGACCGGCCTTGGTGTGCTTCTTGACCCGGTTGACACCCTCGACGAGGACGCGGTCCTGAGCGGGGAAGGCAACGATGACCTTGCCCTGCTTGCCCTTGTCCTTACCGGTGATGACCTGAACCAGGTCGCCCTTCTTGATCTTCATACTTACAGCACCTCCGGCGCGAGCGAGATGATCTTCATGAACTTCTTCTCGCGCAGCTCTCGGCCCACGGGGCCGAAGATACGGGTGCCGCGGGGGTCGCCGTCGTTCTTGAGAATGACAGCGGCGTTCTCGTCGAAGCGGATGTACGAGCCATCCTGACGACGACGCTCCTTGACGGTGCGAACGATGACAGCCTTGACGACGTCACCCTTCTTCACGTTGCCACCGGGGATTGCGTCCTTGACGGTGGCGACGATGACGTCACCGATGCCCGCGTAGCGGCGACCCGAGCCACCGAGAACACGGATGGTGAGAATTTCCTTCGCACCCGTGTTGTCGGCGACGCGCAGTCGCGACTCCTGCTGGATCACGTCTATCTCCTGATCGTCTGCCGGTTCCCGGCAGGGGCTCCGTCGCTGGAGCCCCTGCCGAGCCTGGCGGAACTGTCCTGAGGGGAGACCCCCTCAGGGATTACTTGGCCTTCTCGAGGATCTCGACGATGCGCCAGCGCTTCGTGGCGGACAGCGGACGCGTCTCCATGATGATGACGCGGTCGCCGACGCCGGCAGCGTTCTGCTCGTCGTGGGCCTTGAGCTTGTTCGTACGGCGGATGACCTTGCCGTACAGCGCGTGCTTGACGCGGTCCTCGACAGCGACGACGACGGTCTTGTCCATCTTGTCGCTGACGACCAGACCCTCACGGGTCTTACGGAAACCGCGGTCGGTGTTCGTCTCAGTCACAGTCTTCTCGCTCATCAGACGCTCTCCACCGTCTCGATGCCCAGCTCGCGCTCGCGCATCAGGGTGTAGATCCGGGCGATGTCCTTACGGACGGACTTGAGCCGACCGTGGTTCTCGAGCTGGCCCGTCGCCGCCTGGAAGCGGAGGTTGAACAGCTCTTCCTTGGCCTCGCGGAGCTTGTTGAGGAGCTCCTCGTTGCCCAGCTCGCGCAGCTCGGACGCCTTGGTACCGGCCGACATCACGACTCACCTGCCTCGCGCCGAACGATCCGGCACTTCATCGGAAGCTTGTGAGCAGCGCGGGTGAGCGCCTCACGAGCAATCTTCTCGTTCGGGTAGGACAGCTCGAACATCACCCGACCGGGCTTGACGTTCGCGATCCACCACTCGGGAGAACCCTTACCGGAACCCATGCGGGTCTCGGCGGGCTTCTTCGTCAGGGGGCGGTCCGGGTAGATGTTGATCCAGACCTTGCCGCCACGCTTGATGTGGCGGGTCATCGCGATACGAGCTGCCTCGATCTGGCGGTTCGTCACGTACGCCGGGGACAGCGCCTGGATGCCGTACTCGCCGAACGCAACCTGCGTGCCACCCTTGGACATACCGCTGCGCTTCGGGTGGTGCTGCTTGCGGTGCTTGACCCTACGGGGGATCAGCATTTCGGTCAGGCCTCCGTTCCGGTGCTCTCAGCCGGAGCAGCGGCGGCGGGAGCGTCGGCCTTGGGGGCCTCCGCTGCCGGCGCGGACTGCTGCGGCTTGCGGCCGCGACCGCCACGCTCGCCACCACGGCCACCGCGGCCGGCCGGGCGGTCGGCGCCGCCACGAGCCGGACGGTTGCCGGCGCGGGCCGCGGCGTTCTCGGCGCGAACCTCGGCGATGTTCTTGACGTCGCCCTTGTAGATCCAGACCTTCACGCCGATGCGGCCGAAGGTCGTCTTGGCCTCGAAGAAGCCGTAGTCCACGTTCGCGCGGAGCGTGTGCAGGGGCACACGGCCCTCGCGGTAGAACTCCGAGCGGGACATCTCGGCGCCGCCGAGGCGGCCACCGCACTGGATCTTGATGCCCTTGGCGCCGGCCTTCATCGTGCTCTGCATGCTCTTGCGCATGGCACGACGGAAGGAGACGCGGGAGGAGAGCTGCTCGGCGACGGCCTGGGCCACCAGCTGAGCGTCCACCTCGGGGTTCTTGACCTCGAGGATGTTCAGCTGGACCTGCTTGCCGGTCAGCTTCTCCAGCTCGCCACGGATGCGGTCGGCCTCGGCGCCGCGGCGGCCGATGACGATGCCCGGGCGGGCGGTGTGGATGTCAACGCGGACGCGGTCGCGGGTGCGCTCGATCTCCACCTTGGAGATGCCGGCCCGCTCCATGCCCTTCGTCATCATGCGACGAATGGCGACGTCTTCCTTGACGTAGTCCTTGTACAGCTTGTCGGCGTACCAACGGGACTTGAAGTCCGTGGTAATGCCGAGCCGGAACCCGTGCGGGTTTACCTTCTGGCCCATTACCGGGTTCCTTCCTTGCTGCTGACGACCACGGTGATGTGGCTGGTCCGCTTACGGATCCGGTAGGCACGGCCCTGAGCACGCGGACGGAACCGCTTCAGGGTCGGGCCCTCGTCCACGTACGCCTCGCTGATGACCAGCGAAGAGGCGTCGGTGTGGTCGTAGTTGTGTGCAGCGTTGGCGATGGCGCTGTCCAGCACCTTGCCAACCGGCACGCTCGCGGCCTGCGGGGCGAAACGCAGGACCGCCTGAGCCTCCGTGGCATCCATGCCACGGATGAGGTCCACCACGCGGCGGGCCTTCATGGGCGTGACGCGGATGTACCGCGCCTGGGCCCTGGCTTCCATGGTTGTCCCTTCGGTGTAAGTCATAGTCGTTTCCACCCCGCGGTTAGCGGCGCTTCGACTTCCGGTCGTCCTTGACGTGGCCGCGGAAGGTGCGAGTCGGCGAGAACTCGCCGAGCTTGTGGCCGACCATCGACTCGGTGACGAACACCGGGACGTGGATCTTGCCGTTGTGCACCGCGATG
The DNA here is from genome assembly GCF_053593715.1 of Streptomyces sp. NPDC002125. Lineage (NCBI taxonomy): Bacteria > Bacillati > Actinomycetota > Actinomycetes > Kitasatosporales > Streptomycetaceae > Streptomyces > Streptomyces sp. NPDC002125. The sequence goes on from NZ_JBSFDD010000008.1 coordinate 178,130, forward strand.
GTGTGACCCAGCATGGCCGGGACGATCATCGAGCGACGGGACCAGGTCTTGATGACGTTCTTGGTGCCTGCCTCGTTCTGTACGTCCACCTTCTTGATGAGGTGGCCGTCGACGAAGGGCCCCTTCTTGAGACTGCGCGGCATCTAAACCCGCTCCTAGCGCTTCTTGTTCGTCTTGCGGCGGCGGACGATGTACTTGTTCGAAGCCTTCTTCGGCGAACGAGTACGACCCTCCTTCTGACCCCACGGCGAGACCGGGTGACGTCCACCGGAGGTCTTGCCTTCACCACCACCGTGCGGGTGGTCAACCGGGTTCATCGCGACACCGCGGACGGTCGGGCGGACGCCCTTCCAGCGCATACGGCCGGCCTTGCCCCAGTTGATGTTCGACTGCTCGGCGTTGCCGACCTCGCCGATCGTGGCGCGGCAGCGGGCGTCGACCAGCCGGATCTCACCGGACGGCATACGAAGGTGGGCCATGGTGCCCTCCTTCGCCAGCAGCTGCACGGAGGCACCCGCGGAACGGGCGAACTTCGCGCCGCCGCCGGGCCGCAGCTCGATGGCGTGGATGGTCGTACCGACCGGGATGTTGCGCAGCGCCAGGTTGTTGCCCGGCTTGATGTCTGCGGTCGGCCCGTTCTCGACGCGGTCACCCTGCGACAGACCACGGGGGGCGACGATGTAACGCTTCTCGCCGTCCGCGTAGTGCAGCAGCGCGATGCGCGCGGTGCGGTTGGGGTCGTACTCGATGTGCGCGACCTTGGCCGGCACGCCGTCCTTGTCGTGACGACGGAAGTCGATCACTCGGTAGGCGCGCTTGTGGCCACCGCCCTGGTGGCGAACGGTCACACGACCGGCGTTGTTACGGCCGCCCTTGCTGTGCAGGGGGCGGACCAGCGACTTCTCCGGCGTGGACCGCGTGATCTCGACAAAGTCGGCGACGCTGGAGCCACGACGGCCCGGGGTCGTCGGCTTGTACTTGCGGATACCCATTTCTCAGTCCTCGTCCGATTCCGGACGACTCGACCTCCGTCAGGAGGTCGGGCCGCCGAAGATGTCGATACGGTCGCCCTCGGCGAGGGTCACGATGGCGCGCTTCGTGTCGGCGCGCTTGCCGAAACCGGTCTTGGTGCGCTTGCGCTTACCCTGCCGGTTGATCGTGTTGACCCCGGTGACCTTGACCGAGAAGACCGCTTCCACGGCCTGCTTGATCTGGGTCTTGTTGGAGCCGGGCGCGACGATGAACGTGTACTTGTTCTCGTCGAGCAGCGCGTAGCTCTTCTCGGAAACAACCGGCTTGACGAGAACGTCACGCGGGTCCGAGTAGGTCTTGCTGGTAACGGTCGCCTCACTCATCAGGCGGCGCTCCCTTCGGTCTCAGCGGTCTGGGGGCCAGACACGAAGGACTCGAAAGCGGCCTGGGTGAAGACCACGTCGTCAGAGACGATCACGTCGTACGTGTTCAGCTGGCCCGGCTCCAGGATGTGCACCTGGGGCAGGTTGCGCGCGGACAGCCACGCGGCCTCGTCGGCACGCTCGACAACCAGGAGCAGGTTGCTGCGCTCCGAGATCTTGCCGAACAGCGTCTTGGCGGCCTTGGTGGAGATCCCACCCTCGACCACGCCGGTGACGACGTGGATGCGGGAGTGGCGCGCCCGGTCCGAGAGGGCACCGCGCAGGGCGGCGGCCTTCATCTTCTTCGGGGTGCGCTGCGAGTAGTCACGCGGCTGCGGGCCGTGGACGACGCCACCGCCGGCGAACTGCGGCGCGCGGGTCGAACCCTGGCGCGCGCGGCCGGTGCCCTTCTGGCGGTACGGCTTGCGCCCACCACCACGGACCTCGCCGCGGGTCTTGGTCTTGTGCGTGCCCTGACGGGCAGCTGCCAGCTGTGCGACGACGACCTGGTGGATCAGCGGAACGCTGGTCTTCGCGTCGAAGATCTCCGCGGGGAGCTCGACGGTACCGGCCTTGTCGCCTGCCGGCGAAAGGATGTCAATGGTGCTCATTACCTCAAGCCCCCTTGGCCGCGGTACGGACCAGGACGAGGCCGCCGTTCGGACCGGGGACCGCGCCCTTGATGAGCAGCAGACCCTTCTCCGCGTCAACCGCGTGGATGGTCAGGTTCTGGGTGGTGACGCGCTCGTTACCCATCCGACCGGCCATGCGCATGCCCTTGAAGACACGCCCAGGGGTGGCGCAGCCACCGATCGAACCGGGGGAACGGTGCTTGCGCTGGACGCCGTGGCCGGCGCCGAGGCCCTTGAAGTTGTGACGCTTCATGACACCGGCGAAGCCCTTGCCCTTGCTCTTGCCCGTGACGTCAACCTTGACGCCGGACTCGAACACCTCGGCAGTGACCTCCTGGCCCAGCGTGTACTCGCTGGCGTCAGGGGTGCGGAGCTCCACCAGGTGGCGGCGCGGGGTGACGTCGGCCTTGGCGAAGTGGCCCTTGAGGGGCTTGTTCACCTTGCGCGGGTCGATCTCGCCGAAGGCGATCTGGACCGACTCGTAGCCGTCGCTGTCGTTCGTACGCACCTGCGTGACGACGCACGGACCGGCCTTGACGACGGTCACCGGGACGACCCGGTTGTTCTCGTCCCAGACCTGGGTCATGCCGAGCTTCTCGCCCAGGACGCCCTTGATGTTCTTGCTCATCTCGGCCCGTCCCCTCAGAGCTTGATCTCGATGTCGACGCCCGCCGGCAGGTCGAGGCGCATCAGCGAGTCAACCGTCTTCGGCGTGGGGTCGAGGATGTCGATGAGGCGCTTGTGCGTGCGCATCTCGAAGTGCTCGCGAGAGTCCTTGTACTTGTGCGGCGACTTGATGACGCAGTACACGTTCTTCTCAGTGGGCAGCGGCACCGGGCCCGCGACCGACGCACCAGTGCGGGTCACCGTCTCGACGATCTTCTTCGCCGAGGAGTCGATGACCTCGTGGTCGTAGGCCTTGAGCCGGATGCGGATCTTCTGTCCCGCCATGGCTACTAGTAGTCCTGTCTCTCATAACGCTCTGGAACCCGGGGTTCTGGTATCCCCACCTCCGACCCACGCGGTCGGGCGTGTCGCATCCCCTCTACGAAAATCTCCCGAAGGAGATCCCAACCAAGGGGGTGCGGGCCTGAGCCGCGCTGCCGGGGGTGAAACCCCACCGGGCGCCTGGCCGGTGCCACACATACGCTTCCCGAAAGATTCCCGTACGTCCGGCCCTACAGGGCCGACGAGTACTGTGGGACTCGCTTCCGGTCCTCCCGGCGGGAGGCGCGCAGCATTGACACTCAACCGAGCAACCTGGCTAGTGTGCCATACGGGCCGCGGGCCTGGCCAATCGGGCCGGGGATCTTACCCCCTGCGAGGGAGCGGTCAAACGCGGGCGCCCTTCAGGACCAGCGTGTCACCCCCGCCCGGCCATCGCACGACCGTTCCCCGCGTCACACGATGAGGCGGTTCATCCCAGTTTGGCAGAGGCCCGTGCACCCCGGGGCCCCTGCGGCCGGGCACCGGGAACCCTGCGGCCGGGCACCGGAAGCCCTGCTGGTTGAATCCGGCCATGCCGACACGCACCGTCCAGGCCTGGAGCCTGCGTCCCGCCACGCCCGAGGACCTCGACGCCATGACCGAGCTCCGGGCTGTCGTCATGCGCCCCGACCTGGAGCGCCTGGGCCGCTACGACGAGCACCGCGTCCGGCAGCGGCTGCGTGACGCGTACGCGCCCGAGCACACCTCGATCGTGGAGTACGACGGCGCCTTCGCGGGCGGTGTCGCGCTGCGCCCCGTCGAGGACGGCTGGTGGCTGGAGCACTTCTACCTCTCCCCCGCGCTGCACGGCCGCGGCACGGGCACGGCCGTGCTCGCCGACCTCCTGGCCCGTACGGACGCCATGGGGGAGCCCGTACGCCTGGACGTCCTCCAGGGCAGCGCGGCCCGCCGTCTGTACGAGCGCCACGGCTTCGTCGTGGAGCGTGAGGACCCGGTGGACGTCTTCATGGTCCGCCTGCCCCGCGCAGGGTCCTGATCCCGCCCGCGGAGATCAGCCCTGAGCCGCGTACTCCAGGAAGCGGGCCCAGGCGCACGCGTCCACTCCGATCTCAGGGCCCGGCACGTTCTTGGAGTCGCGCACACGGACGGTCTGTGGGGATACGGCGACCTCGACGCAGTCGTTGTTGTCACTGCCGCTGTAGCTGCTCTTGAACCATGCGGACTCGGAGTTGTTTCCGGAGGACGACTGGAGGCTCATGTCTCACCCAGTACTTTCTCGACGAAGGCCAGCGACTCCCGTGGGCTGAGAGCCTGCGCCCGGATGATTCCATACCGGAGTTCGAGGAGATGGACCTCCTTCGGCTCGGAGACGAGCCGGGTGGTGAGCTGAGCCTCCGAATACCCGATCGTGGAACCGTCCGCCAGGTTCAACAGCTGGAGCTGTCCGCCCATCCCCGCGTGGTCGTCCCGGTCCGTCGGCATCACCTGGAACTCGACGTGTCGCAACTGCGCCATTTCCAGCAGGCGTTCGAGCTGCCGTCGGAGCACAGCCCTGCCGCCGAGCGGTCGCAGCAGGGTGACTTCCTCCTGGACGAAGGTGAGCGTCACCAGGGGGGTCCGCGTGAAGATCTCCTGCCGGGCCAGCCGGGCGGAGACGAAGCGGTCGAGGTCGTCCGGGGAGAGAGCCGGCCGACGCATCTCGAACAGTGCTCGGGCGTACTCCTCGGTCTGGAGCAGCCCGTGGATGTTGTGGTTGCCGTAGGCGCCGAGCTCGACCGCCTCCCGCTCGACCCGGGCCAGGTCCCGGACCTTCTTCGGGTAACGGGCCTCTGCCACGTCCCCCTTCATGGCGGCGATCTTCCCGCCCGCTTCGAGGACCCGGTCCGCACCGTCCAGGAACTCTGGCTTCGGGGCACGCCGACCGCGCTCGACGCAGGACACCATCTCCTCGCTGTACCCGATGGCGGCTCCCAGCTCCGCCTGCCGCAAGCCCGCGGATTCCCTCCAGAGCTTGACCTGCCGGCCGACAGCCTTCATCACCGCACCGGAGTCGTCCTCCGCGTCGGTCTCCCAGCGGCCGCCGTCCGCATTCTCCGCCGCACGCCCCGCTCCGCCACTCTCCGTACCCATCCGCCCCGCCCCCTCTCTTGCGTCGTCTGCAACAGGACCCGCCACCGGTGCGTCACGGCGTACAGGCCGGACGACCCCGTGCCTGAGCCGGACAAGGACTCTCCGCACGGGCGTCGCTCCTTTCGAGAGTAGCGACGCGTTGGCCACTCTGAGTGACATGAGTCGAGAAATCACCCGAATCGGATCTTCCGCTCCCGTGCGGGAGTTCACCGTGCTGCTCTCCCCCACCAGGCGGGGGGCGCGGCTCGCCCGCCTGCTGACTGTCGCCCACCTGAGCACCTGGGGGCTCCCGCCGGGGCCGGCCGCCCAGATCGTCGCCGAGCTGGCCACGAACGCCGTACTGCACGGGCACGTGCCGGGACGGGACTTCCGGCTGGGTCTCGCGGTCCACCGCGACGGGCCTCTGCGGATCGAGGTCAGCGACGCCCTGGGTGACCGGCTGCCACGTCTGGTCACCCCTGACCAGCACGGGGAGACCGGACGCGGCCTGCTGATCGTCGAGTCACTCGCCGACCGCTGGGGAGTGGCCCCGGGCCCCTTCCCGCGTAAGACCGTCTGGGCGGAACTCGACCTCGTGTGGTGACCCGCCCGCACCGGGACGCGGTGGGCCGCGACCCGGTGGCTCACGGCATCAAAGGCTTTTGAGTACGTGGGAAAGAACCCTCCCCACCCCAACCCGACCCCACCAGGTCCGGTCACTCACACGGGTGACATATGGCAACTGGGCTGGATTTGGGACGGGTTGGCTGGCATATGCTCGCCGCGACAATCACAGACATGCGACGGCCCCCGGCCGGGACTGCGAATCCCGATCGAGGGCCTGACCACCGAGGAAGCGGACCTTCCCGATGGATACCCAGCAGGTTAGCGCGCCCCCGTGCGCCCCGTCCCCCGAGTCCGGGGGCTCCACGCCGTCGTACGGCGTCATCCACGTCCATGTCCGGCACACCACGGCCTTCACCGTCGTCGGCAACCACCTCACCCGGCACCGCACGCTGTCGCTGCTGGCGATCGGCCTCGCCGTGCACATCCAGTCGCTGCCGGACGGGGCACGGATCAGCATCAAGCACCTCGCCGCGCGCTTCCCCGAGAGCGAGGCCCGGATCGCGGTCGCCCTGCGCGAGCTGGAGGCGACCGGGTACCTGCGCCGCAGCCGCGTACGGCTGCGCAACGGCCGCATCGTCACCCGTACCGTCTCGTACGACCGACCCGGCACCGAAGCACCCACGGTCTCCGTCCCCCGCCCCAGGACAGGCCGGCAGGACACACCGGTGCCACCGGCCGCGCCGCCGGCGTCCGCTCCCCTGCCTCCGCCTCCCGCACCGGTGGTGCACCGGTCCGCACCGGTGGCGCACCAGCCCGCGCCGGAGACGTCACCTGCTCCCGCTCCGCTGCCCGTCGCCCTGCCGGCTCCCACCGCGCGTACGGCACCACCTCCACCACTGCCCCAGCCGCAGGACACGGACCCCGAACTCCACCGGTCGGCCTCGGCGCTCCTCGCGGACCTGCGCCGCCTGGCACCGCAGCTGACCCTGTCCGAACGGGACATCGAGACGCTGGCCCCGGGTGTCGTCACCTGGCTGGAGCGTGACGCCCACCCGGACACCGTCCGCCAGGCGCTGACGACCGACCTGCCGGTCCCGCTGAAGCACCCGGCCAAGCTGCTCCGACACCGGATCACTGCTCTGCTGCCGCCACCACTGCCCGGCGCCCAGGACCTCGCGCCCCTGCAGCGTCCCGGCGGGATCGTCATCCCGCTCCAGAACTGCGACCTCTGCGACCGCGCCTTTCGGTCCCGCCACCCCGGCCACTGCCGGGACTGCCGGACCGGCATCCACTTCGCCGCCTGAGCTGCGAACGAACCCCGCTCTCGAACGGATCCGTATGGCCAACGCGCCCCACGAGGCAATGCACCGCATCTTCCAGGAGTACCCACGGCTCTTCTCCCGGGTCTCCGAGGTGCTCGGCCTCGCCTTCCCCGAGTCCACCAGGACCGAGGTCCTCTCCAACGACCTCACGGAGAACCAGCCACTCGAACGCCGGGTCGACACCCTGCTGCGCATCGATACGGAACACCAAGGCCCCTTTCTGCTCGCCGTCGAGGCTCAAGGCAGAAAAGATCCCGACAAGCACGCGAGCTGGGCTTACTACTTCTCGTACCTGCTGGCGAAGTACGGGCTGCCGACCACCCTCCTGGTCGTCTGCCAGGACCGCGCCACCGCGGAATGGGCGGCCCGGCCCGTGCGGCTCGGCGCGCCCCAGTGGCCCGTGCTCACCCTGCACCCGCTGGTCGCGGGGCCGCACAACATCCCGTTCATCACGGATGTGGCCCAGGCCCGCAAGGACCTCCCACTCGCTGCCCTCTCCGCCATCACACACGCCGACAATCCGGACGTCGGTGCCATACTGAAATCGCTGTCCACCGCGCTGCGGGACACACCGGAGACAATCGCCAACCCCATCGTCGAACTCACCGCACAGGGCCTGGGCAACCGCCCGGCCGCACAACAGTGGAGGAACCTGGTGGCCGTGGACCTCTCTTTCTACACTTCACCGCTCTCCGAAGAGATCCGAGCCGAAGGCGAGGCCCGAGGCGAGGCGAAGGGCCAGGCCAAGAGCTTGTTGCGCATGCTCGAACTGCGCGGCGTCGGCGTACCCCACGAGGCCCGCGAAAAGATCACCGCCTGCGACGACACCGAACTCCTGGACCAGTGGTTCAGCCGCGCCGTCACCGCGACCACCGTCGAGGAGATCTTCACCCACGGGTGACACGACGGTGAGCAGCCGCCCTCACGTACGCGTGACCGTGCCGCAGGACCCGTCGGGCTGCCACTCGCTGCGGTCGTAGGGGTCCACGTCGGGTCCGGCGCGGTGGGGGTCCTTCCTGTCGCTCGGGAAGGACGGGTGCAGGAAGCCATCGTTCAGCTCGCAGTCGGTGTTGCCGACGTTCTGCTGCGAGCTGACGACGGAAAGCTTGCCCGGCGTGGCCACGAACCGCTCCGGGTCGTGCAGCGCCGTCGTGAGTTTCCGCCGCACGATCGTGCGCGCCACTTCGTTCCCTCCGTTCCTCACCAGCGGGTAGACGAAGGTGTAGTCGGCGTGCACCTCCACCGAGCCGGTGGGGCCCGCTTCGAAGGACATCCACCCGCGCGTCTTGACGACGTCCCCCACCAGCTCGGTCTCGTCCGGATCGAACCGGCTGAACAGCATCAGCGGATCCAGTTCCTCGCCTGGCTCCGCGAGTGAGCGTTGGAGCCGGTCCCGCTCCCCCTTCTGCAGGGGGTCGATCAGGTCCAGCGCCTCCTCGGGCCGCTCGCCGCGCAGGGTGGCCGGGTCGAGGTTCGCGGAGACCAGCAACTGACGGGTGGCCCGCAGGGCCTGCTCGACCTCGCCCTTGCTCATCCCTCCCACCGCCTCGGCCTCCGGGATCTCGATCCCCGCCGCCCCGTCCGCCCAGTGGAGCGCGGGCGAGCCCAGGAAGGGCTGCTCAGGCGTCGGCCTCTCCAGATCGGCCCCCTCGGCGGGCGCGGCGGTCGGCGGTGCGGTCTCGGCCGGCAGCGGGGACGCGTCCACGGAGTCGCCCCCTCCGGGCAGGTGGTCGGTCAGCAGGCTCGGCCGCATGGTGACCACGAGGGCTGCCGCGACCAGAACGAACCCCAGGGCCCCGGCGAGACGCTTGCGCTTCCTGGTCCGGCTGCTCGGCTGCCCGGAGGGGCCAGTGCGCCACCCGTCGGGCTGCCACGCTTCGGCCGGCTTGTTCCTCCGGCCCGGGCGCCGCCCGTTCGCGGCAGCCTCCTCGTCGAGCGCGCGCAGTCGCGCGGTGACCATGCGGGCACGGGCCGAGGGCTCCTTCGGAACGTCACCCCCGCCGCTCCCGGCCTGCCGGAGGAATTCCTCCCACTGCTCGTCGGAGACGGCTCCCCCCTCGTCCGGGCGCTCGGACGGCTCTCCTGCCGGAGTTCTGCTGCTCACTGTTCTGTTCCACTCCCCCACACGACTCTGCCGCCACCAGTTCACGCCGCCGCACTCCTACGGACAAGAGTGCGAAGCCAACGGTGACGATCACGTGACGGTTTCCACCTCCGCGATCCACCCGCACGACAGCACGGTTACACGGGAACGATCGACACCTCGCCGGAGCCCGGGACCCAGGCGGCTCTCAAGCGGGCGGCGGGCTACTGCCCCTACGCCTGCCTGCTGCCCTGATCCGGCCTCGCCGGCCCCTGCGCCGCCCACCCCGGCACGACGGCACATGACCAGCCCCGTACCGCGTACGGCGAAGGGCCCCGCACCTCTCTCACGAGAGGTACGGGGCCCTTCTGGTGCTCAGTGAGGAGCAACCAGGTCAGACGATCAAGTAATTACTTGATGATCTTGGTGACCTGGCCGGCGCCCACGGTCCGGCCACCCTCACGGATGGCGAACTTCAGGCCCTCTTCCATGGCGACCGGCTGGATCAGCGCGACGTCCATGAGGGTGTTGTCACCCGGCATGACCATCTCGGTGCCCTCGGGAAGGGTCACAACGCCCGTCACGTCCGTGGTACGGAAGTAGAACTGCGGGCGGTAGTTGTTGAAGAAGGGGGTGTGACGGCCACCCTCGTCCTTCGACAGGATGTAGGCCTGGGCCTGGAAGTCGGTGTGCGGCGTGACCGAACCCGGCTTGATGATGACCTGGCCGCGCTCGACGTCCTCGCGCTTGATGCCACGAAGCAGCAGACCGACGTTCTCACCGGCCTGGCCCTCGTCGAGCAGCTTGCGGAACATCTCGATGCCGGTGACCGTGGTGGTGGTCTTCTCGGTCTTGATACCGACGATGTCGACGGTCTCGTTGACCTTCAGGACACCACGCTCGATACGGCCGGTGACGACCGTACCGCGACCGGTGATCGTGAAGACGTCCTCGATGGGCATGAGGAACGGCTTCTCGACGTCACGCTCGGGCTGCGGGATGGCCTCGTCGACGGCGGCCATGAGGTTGAGGACCGACTGGCCCCACTCCTTGTCGCCCTCGAGCGCCTTGAGCGCCGAGACCTTGACGACGGGAACGTCGTCGCCCGGGAACTCGTACTCGGAGAGGAGCTCACGGACCTCGAGCTCGACGAGCTCCAGGATCTCCTCGTCGTCCACCATGTCGGCCTTGTTCAGGGCGACGACGATGTACGGCACGCCTACCTGGCGGGCCAGGAGCACGTGCTCCTTGGTCTGCGGCATCGGGCCGTCGGTGGCCGCGACCACGAGGATGGCGCCGTCCATCTGCGCCGCACCCGTGATCATGTTCTTGATGTAGTCCGCGTGACCCGGGCAGTCGACGTGCGCGTAGTGACGCGACTCCGTCTGGTACTCGACGTGCGCGATCGAGATCGTGATACCGCGCTGGCGCTCCTCAGGAGCCTTGTCGATCTGGTCGAAGGCCGAGGCCTCGTTCAGGTCCGGGTACGCGTCGTGCAGCACCTTGGTAATGGCGGCCGTGAGGGTCGTCTTACCGTGGTCAATGTGACCGATGGTGCCGATGTTGACGTGCGGCTTAGTCCGCTCGAACTTTGCCTTCGCCACTGGGGTCCTCCTGAGTGGTTCTGTACGCCTTGCTTCATCGGCGCCAGGTGATCTTTGCTGGAATGCCGGTGCCGGGGGCATTCGCCGCGCTGCTTGCGCGCTGCGACGAATGCCCGACCGGGCTCCGGTGACAAGCCTAAAGCGTGAGCTCCGAAGAGTTACTCGCCCTTGGCCTTCGCGATGATCTCCTCGGCGACGTTCCGCGGAACCTCGGCGTAGGAGTCGAACTGCATCGAGTAGCTTGCGCGACCCGAGGTCTTGCTGCGGAGGTCTCCGACGTAGCCGAACATCTCCGAGAGGGGCACGAGGCCCTTCACGACGCGAGCGCCGCTGCGCTCCTCCATGGCCTGGATCTGGCCACGGCGGGAGTTGAGGTCGCCGATGACATCGCCCATGTAGTCCTCGGGCGTGGTGACCTCGACGGCCATCATCGGCTCGAGGAGCACGGGGGACGCCTTGCGGGCACCCTCCTTGAACGCCTGCGAACCGGCGATCTTGAAGGCGAGCTCCGAGGAGTCGACCTCGTGGTAACCACCGTCGAGAAGGGTGACGCGGACGCCGACCATCTCGTAACCGGCCAGGATGCCGAACTGCATGGCTTCCTGAGCACCCGCGTCCACCGAGGGAATGTACTCACGGGGGATGCGGCCACCGGTGACCTTGTTGACGAACTCGTAGGAGGCGTCGCCACCCTCGATGGGCTCGAGGGCGATCTGCACCTTCGCGAACTGGCCGGTACCACCAGTCTGCTTCTTGTGCGTGTAGTCGATGCGCTCGACGGTCTTGCGGATCGTCTCGCGGTAGGCCACCTGGGGCTTGCCGACGTTCGCCTCGACGCGGAACTCGCGCTTCATGCGGTCGACGAGCACCTCGAGGTGAAGCTCGCCCATACCACCGATGATGGTCTGGCCGGTCTCCTCGTCCGAGTGCACCTGGAAGGAGGGGTCCTCCTCCGAGAGGCGCTGGATGGCGACACCCAGCTTCTCCTGGTCACCCTTGGACTTGGGCTCGATGGCGACCTGGATGACCGGCGCCGGGAAGTCCATGGACTCCAGGATCACCGGGTTCTTGTCGTCGGACAGCGTCTCACCCGTGGTGGTCTGCTTCAGGCCCATGACGGCGACGATGTCACCGGCGCCCACCGACGCGATCTCCTCACGCTTGTTCGCGTGCATGCGGTAGATCTTGCCGATGCGCTCCTTCTTGCCCTTGACCGAGTTCAGCACCGCGGTGCCGGCCTCGAGGCGACCGGAGTAGATCCGGACGAAGGTGAGCTTGCCGAGGTGCGGGTCACTCGCGATCTTGAACGCCAGGCCGGAGAACGGCTCGTCGTCCGAAGGCTTGCGCTTGATGACCAGCTCCGGGTCCTTGACGTCGTGGCCCTCGATGGCCTCGACGTCCAGGGGGGAAGGCAGGTAGCGGACGACCGCGTCGAGCAGGGGCTGGACGCCCTTGTTCTTGAACGCCGTGCCACAGAACACCGGGGTGACCGTGACGGAGTCGGCGCTGCCCTTGGACGCGAGCGTGATGCGGCGGATCGCCTCGTGCAGCTGGTCCTGGGTGGGCTCGGTGCCCTCCAGGTACAGCTCCATCATCGCGTCGTCGTTCTCCGAGACGGCCTCGAGGAGCTTGCCGCGCCATTCCTCGGCGGCCTCCTTGAGGTTGTCCGGGATGTCGACGACGTTGTACATCTCGCCCTTGGCGGCCTCTTCGGGGTACACGAAGGCCTTCATCGACACGAGGTCGACGACGCCCGTGAAGTCCGCCTCGGCGCCGACGGGGAGCTGCATGACGATCGGGACGGCGCCGAGGCGCTCCACGATCATGTCGACGCAACGGAAGAAGTCCGCACCGGTGCGGTCGAGCTTGTTGACGAAGCAGATGCGCGGCACGCCGTAGCGGTCCGCCTGACGCCAGACAGTCTCGGACTGGGGCTCGACGCCCGCGACACCGTCGAACACGGTGACGGCACCGTCGAGGACGCGGAGCGAACGCTCCACCTCGACGGTGAAGTCGACGTGACCCGGGGTGTCGATGATGTTGATGGTGTGGTCAACATCGTTGAGCGGCCAGTGACAGGTCGTCGCGGCGGACGTGATCGTGATGCCGCGCTCCTGCTCCTGCTCCATCCAGTCCATCGTGGCTGCGCCGTCGTGGACTTCACCGATCTTGTACGAGACGCCGGTGTAGAAGAGGATCCGCTCAGTGGTGGTCGTCTTGCCCGCGTCGATGTGGGCCATGATCCCGATGTTGCGGACCTTGGCCAGGTCAAGCGAAGTGGTGGCCATAAGGCTCAATCTTCTCTCGGTCTCGATGGGGTAAGCGACTACCAGCGGTAGTGCGCGAAGGCCTTGTTCGACTCGGCCATCTTGTGGGTGTCCTCGCGCTTCTTGACAGCTGCGCCAAGACCGTTGGAGGCGTCGAGCAGCTCGTTCATGAGGCGCTCGGTCATGGTCTTCTCGCGACGGGCGCGGGAGTAACCGACGATCCAGCGCAGCGAGAGGGTGGCGGCGCGACCGGGCTTGACCTCGATCGGCACCTGGTAGGTGGCGCCACCGACACGGCGGGACTTGACCTCGAGCGAGGGCTTGACGTTCTCAAGCGCGCGCTTCAGCGTGATGACCGGGTCAGCGCCGGTCTTCTCGCGGAGGCCTTCCATGGCGCCGTACACGATCCGCTCGGCGGTGGAACGCTTGCCGTCGAGGAGGATCTTGTTGATCAGCGAGGTGACAAGAGGAGAGCTGTAGACCGGGTCGATGATGACCGGGCGCTTCGGGGCGGGGCCCTTACGAGGCATTCTTACTTCTCCTTCTTGGCGCCGTAGCGGCTGCGGGCCTGCTTGCGGTTCTTGACACCCTGGGTGTCAAGGGAGCCGCGGATGATCTTGTAACGAACACCCGGCAGGTCCTTCACACGGCCACCACGCACGAGCACGATGGAGTGCTCCTGCAGGTTGTGTCCCTCACCCGGGATGTAGGCCGTGACCTCGATACCGGAGGTCAGACGCACACGCGCGACCTTACGGAGTGCCGAGTTCGGCTTCTTCGGGGTGGTCGTGAACACACGCGTGCAGACACCGCGACGCTGGGGCGAACCCTCGAGCGCGGGCGTCTTGTTCTTCTCGACCTTGTCCTGCCGGCCCTTCCGGACCAGCTGCTGGATCGTAGGCACTACTTCTCCGGTTTCTGTGTGCCGTTCGTGAAACTAACCTGGAACACTCGCCGACCCACGCGGTCGGGTGTGTCGAATACTGCGCGCCCCTGCGACGAGGCAGGAGAGATACAGATTGCGGTGGCCACTTACGGACTCGCCGTGCGGCAGAGGACACGCACGCGAGCCCAGGCACACCCCAGGCACAAGGCTTGAGCGTACCTACCTCACGGAGCTGGGTCAAAACAAATGCCCCGGGGACGGCCGCCCCCCACGCCCACGGAACCCTCACACGGGCGCGGAGCGTCCGCCGGCGCCGTACCGGAAGCCGCGGGTTCCCGTCCAGGAGGCCCGCCGGGGCCGCTCCAGGCGCCTCCCACCAGGGTGGACGCACCGTCGGAGGGTCACCCGCCGCACGGCCGCGCCGGACGCGCCTGCGCCCGGCTCGCTCACGCGGCGTGAGCGAGCTCACGGCCTCCCCCACGCACGCCGAAGGGCGGCCACCCCGTACGAAACGGGGTGGCCGCCCTCCGGTCGATCAAGCGACTCGCTTACTGGTTGTACGGACCGTAGTCGTAGTCCTCCAGCGGAACGGCCTGGCCGGAGCCGGTGCCGAACGGCGAGTAGTCGATGTCGTCGTAGCCGACGGCCGAGTACATCGCGGCCTTGGCCTCCTCGGTCGGCTCGACCCGGATGTTGCGGTAGCGGGACAGGCCCGTACCGGCCGGGATGAGCTTACCGATGATGACGTTCTCCTTGAGGCCGATCAGGGAGTCCGACTTGGCGTTGATCGCCGCGTCGGTCAGGACCCTGGTCGTCTCCTGGAAGGACGCCGCCGACAGCCACGACTCGGTGGCGAGCGAGGCCTTGGTGATACCCATCAGCTGCGGACGGCCGGAGGCGGGGTGACCGCCCTCGGTGACCACACGACGGTTCTCGGTCTCGAACTTCGATCGCTCGACGAGCTCGCCCGGCAGCAGCTCCGCGTCGCCGGACTCGATGATCGTCACACGGCGCAGCATCTGCCGGATGATGATCTCGATGTGCTTGTCGTGGATCGACACACCCTGCGAGTTGTAGACCTTCTGGACCTCGCCGACCAGGTGGACCTGGACCGCGCGCTGACCGAGGATCCGCAGCACGTCGTGCGGGTTGGTGGCACCGACGGTGAGCTTCTGGCCCACCTCGACCGCGTCACCCTCGCCGACCAGGAGACGGGCACGCTTGGAGATCGGGAACGCCGTCTCCTCGCTGCCGTCGTCCGGGGTGACGACGAGCTTCTTGGTCTTCTCGGTCTCCTCGATGCGGACCCGGCCCTTTGCCTCCGAGATCGGGGCGACACCCTTGGGGGTACGCGCCTCGAAGAGCTCGACGACACGGGGCAGACCCTGCGTGATGTCGTCACCGGCCACACCACCGGTGTGGAAGGTACGCATCGTCAGCTGGGTACCGGGCTCACCGATGGACTGGGCGGCGATGATGCCGACCGCCTCACCGATGTCGACCAGCTTGCCGGTGGCGAGCGAGCGTCCGTAGCAGAAGGCACAGGTGCCGACCGCGGACTCACAGGTCAGGACCGAGCGGGTCTTGACCTCCTCGACGCCGGCGCCCACGAGGGCGTCGATCAGGACGTCACCGAGGTCGACGTTGGCAGGCGCGATGACCTTGCCGTCGACGACGACGTCCTCGGCGAGCATGCGGGCGTAGACCGAGGTCTCGACGTCGTCCGTCTTGCGCAGGACACCGTCGGCGCCCTTGACGGCGATCTTCAGCTTGAGGCCGCGGTCGGTGCCGCAGTCCTCCTCGCGGATGATGACGTCCTGCGAGACGTCCACCAGACGACGGGTCAGGTAACCCGAGTCGGCGGTACGCAGGGCGGTGTCCGCCAGACCCTTACGGGCACCGTGCGTGGAGATGAAGTACTCCAGAACGGTGAGGCCCTCACGGAAGGACGCCTTGATGGGACGGGGAATCGTCTCGTTCTTGGCGTTCGACACCAGACCACGCATACCCGCGATCTGACGCATCTGCATCATGTTTCCTCGGGCACCCGAGTCGACCATCATGAAGATGGGGTTCGTCTTCGGGAAGTTCGCGTTCATCGCCTCGGCAACCTCGTTGGTCGCCTTGGTCCAGATCGCGATGAGCTCCTGCGTGCGCTCGTCCTTGGTGATGAGACCGCGCTCGTACTGCTTCTGGACCTTCTCGTCCTGCTCCTCGTAGCCCTTGACGATGGCCTTCTTGGCCTCGGGCACGACGACGTCGGAGATGGCCACGGTCACACCGGAGCGGGTCGCCCAGTGGAAACCGGCCGCCTTCAGGTTGTCGAGCGTCGCCGCCACGATGACCTTGGGGTAGCGCTCGGCCAGGTCGTTGACGATCTCGGAGAGCTGCTTCTTGCCCACCGAGTAGTCGACGAACGGGTAGTCCTCGGGCAGCAGCTCGTTGAAGAGCGCGCGGCCCAGGCTCGTACGCAGACGGAAGGTGTCACCCGGCTGGTACTCGGGCTCGCCCTCCTCGGCGACAGGCGGCACCCAGCCACGCGGGGGCATGGTGCCCACCGGGAAGCGGATGTCGACCTTCGCCTGGAGCGACAGCTCGCGGGCGTCGAAGGCCATGGTGGCCTCGGCCGTGGAGCCGAACGCGCGGTCCGTGCCCTTGACGTTGCGGCCCTCTTCGTCCGTGGTGAGGAAGAAGAGACCCAGCACCATGTCCTGGGTCGGCATGGTGACGGGGCGACCGTCGGCCGGCTTCAGGATGTTGTTCGAGGACAGCATCAGGATGCGGGCCTCGGCCTGCGCCTCCGCGGAGAGCGGCAGGTGCACGGCCATCTGGTCACCGTCGAAGTCCGCGTTGAACGCGGTGCAGACGAGCGGGTGGATCTGGATGGCCTTGCCCTCGACCAGCTGCGGCTCGAAGGCCTGGATGCCGAGGCGGTGCAGCGTGGGCGCACGGTTCAGCAGCACCGGGTGCTCGGCGATGACCTCTTCGAGGACGTCGTACACCACGGTGCGGCCACGCTCGACCATGCGCTTGGCCGACTTGATGTTCTGCGCGTGGTTGAGGTCCACCAGGCGCTTCATCACGAACGGCTTGAAGAGCTCCAGCGCCATCGCCTTCGGCAGACCGCACTGGTGCAGCTTGAGCTGCGGACCGACGACGATCACGGAACGCGCGGAGTAGTCCACGCGCTTGCCGAGGAGGTTCTGACGGAAACGACCCTGCTTGCCCTTGAGCATGTCGCTCAGGGACTTCAGCGGGCGGTTACCGGGACCGGTGACCGGGCGACCACGACGACCGTTGTCGAAGAGGGCGTCCACGGCCTCCTGGAGCATGCGCTTCTCGTTGTTCACGATGATCTCGGGCGCGCCGAGGTCGAGAAGCCGCTTCAGGCGGTTGTTGCGGTTGATCACGCGGCGGTACAGGTCGTTCAGGTCGGAGGTCGCGAAGCGGCCACCGTCCAGCTGCACCATCGGACGCAGGTCCGGCGGGATGACCGGCACGCAGTCGAGCACCATGCCCTTGGGCTTGTTGCTGGTCTGCAGGAACGCGGAGACGACCTTGAGGCGCTTGAGCGCACGGGTCTTCTTCTGGCCCTTGCCGGTACGGATGATCTCGCGGAGGCGCTCGGCCTCCTCGTCGAGGTCGAAGGACTCCAGGCGCTTCTGCAGCGCGGCGGCGCCCATGCAGCCGTCGAAGTACGTGCCGAAGCGGTCACGCAGCTCGCGGTAGAGCAGCTCGTCGCCCTCGAGGTCCTGGACCTTGAGGTTCTTGAAGCGGCTCCACACCTCGTCGAGACGGTCGATCTCGCGCTGCGCACGGTCGCGCAGCTGCTTCATCTCACGCTCGGCACCTTCGCGCACCTTGCGGCGTACGTCGGCCTTGGCGCCCTCGGCCTCGAGCTCGGCCAGGTCGGTCTCGAGCTTCTTGGCACGGTTCTCGAGGTCCGAGTCGCGGCGGTTCTCGACCTGCTGGCGCTCGACGGAGACGTGCGCCTCCAGCGACGGGAGGTCGCGCGTGCGGCGCTCCTCGTCGACGAACGTGATCATGTACGCGGCGAAGTAGATGACCTTCTCGAGGTCCTTCGGCGCGAGGTCCAGCAGGTAGCCCAGGCGCGACGGGACGCCCTTGAAGTACCAGATGTGGGTGACGGGAGCGGCAAGCTCGATGTGGCCCATGCGCTCACGGCGCACCTTGGCGCGCGTGACCTCGACGCCACAGCGCTCACAGATGATGCCCTTGAAGCGGACACGCTTGTACTTGCCGCAGTAGCACTCCCAGTCCCGGGTCGGACCGAAGATCTTCTCGCAGAAGAGTCCGTCCTTTTCGGGCTTGAGCGTGCGGTAGTTGATGGTCTCCGGCTTCTTCACTTCGCCGTGGGACCAGGTCCGGATGTCGTCCGCGGTGGCAAGGCCGATCCGCAGCTCGTCGAAGAAGTTGACGTCGAGCACTTGTCGTCAATCCCTCTTTCGGGGGTTCGAGCCCCCTCGCTTCACGCGAGAAAACCGGGGCACTTCAGCAATGGTCTGAACGGGTCCGGGGAGAGCCGGCCGGATCACGGAGATCCGGCCGACCAACCCGTCAGACCTCTTCGACGCTGCTCGGCTCGCGCCGGGACAGGTCGATACCGAGCTCCTCCGCCGCGCGGAAGACGTCCTCGTCCGTGTCGCGCATCTCGATGGACATGCCGTCCGAGGACAGCACCTCCACGTTGAGGCAGAGCGACTGCATTTCCTTGATGAGCACCTTGAAGGACTCGGGAATGCCCGGCTCGGGGATGTTCTCGCCCTTGACGATCGCCTCGTAGACCTTCACGCGGCCGGTGACGTCGTCGGACTTGATCGTCAGCAGTTCCTGGAGGGCGTATGCGGCGCCGTAAGCCTCAAGGGCCCACACCTCCATCTCACCGAATCGCTGCCCACCGAACTGCGCCTTACCACCCAGCGGCTGCTGCGTGATCATGGAGTACGGGCCGGTCGAGCGCGCGTGGAGCTTGTCGTCGACCAGGTGGTGCAGCTTGAGGATGTACATGTACCCGACCGAGACCGGGTCCGGGAACGGCTCGCCGGAGCGGCCGTCGAACAGCTGGGCCTTGCCGGAGGGCTGGACCAGCCGGTCGCCGTCGCGGTTCGGGATCGTGGCTCCGAAGAGACCGGAGATCTCGTCCTCGCGCGCGCCGTCGAAGACGGGCGTGGCGACGTTGGTGCCGGGGGCGACCTGGTCGGCGCCGATGGCCTGCAGGCGCTTGGCCCACTCGTCACCGAGGCCGGAGACGTCCCAGCCGCGGCTGGCGAGCCAGCCGAGGTGGATCTCCAGGACCTGTCCCGGGTTCATTCGGGACGGGACACCCAGCGGGTTGAGGATGATGTCGACCGGGGTGCCGTCCTCGAGGAACGGCATGTCCTCGATCGGAAGGATCTTGGAGATGACACCCTTGTTGCCGTGACGGCCGGCGAGCTTGTCACCATCGGTGATCTTGCGCTTCTGCGCGACGTAGACGCGGACCAGCTGGTTCACGCCCGGCGGCAGCTCGTCGCCCTCTTCGCGGTCGAAGACGCGGACGCCGATGACCTTGCCGATCTCACCGTGGGGCACCTTCAGCGAGGTGTCGCGCACCTCGCGCGCCTTCTCACCGAAGATCGCGCGGAGCAGGCGCTCCTCCGGGGTCAGCTCGGTCTCACCCTTGGGCGTGACCTTGCCGACGAGGATGTCGCCGGCGACGACCTCGGCACCGATACGGATGATGCCGCGCTCGTCGAGGTCGGCGAGGACCTCTTCGGAGACGTTCGGGATGTCCCGGGTGATCTCCTCCGGGCCGAGCTTGGTGTCACGGGCGTCGACCTCGTGCTCCTCGATGTGGATCGAGGAGAGGACGTCATCCTGCACGAGGCGCTGCGACAGGATGATCGCGTCCTCGTAGTTGTGGCCCTCCCACGGCATGAACGCCACGAGGAGGTTCTTGCCGAGCGCCATCTCACCGTTCTCGGTGGCCGGCCCGTCGGCGAGGACCTGGCCCTCGATGACCCGGTCGCCCTCGGAGACGACGACCTTCTGGTTGACCGAGGTGCCCTGGTTGGAGCGCGAGAACTTGGCGATGCGGTACGTGGTGTACGTGCCGTCGTCGTTCGTGACGGTGATGTAGTCCGCGGAGACCTCCTGGACCACACCGTCCTTCTCGGCCTTCAGGACGTCACCGGCGTCGGTGGCGCAGCGATACTCCATGCCGGTGCCGACGAGCGGCGCCTCGCTCTTGATGAGCGGGACGGCCTGGCGCATCATGTTCGCGCCCATGAGGGCACGGTTGGCGTCGTCGTGCTCCAGGAACGGGATCATCGCGGTGGCGACGGACACCATCTGGCGCGGCGAGACGTCCATGTAGTCGACGTCGTCACCGGGGATGTAGTCGACCTCTCCGCCACGACGGCGGACCAGGACGCGCGGCTCCGTGAAGCGCATGTCCTCGGAGAGCGTCGCGTTCGCCTGGGCGATCACGAAGCGGTCTTCCTCGTCGGCGGTGATGTAGTCGACCTCGTCGGTGACCTGGCCGTCGACGACCTTGCGGTACGGCGTCTCGATGAAGCCGAACGCGTTGACGCGGCCGTAGGAGGCGAGCGAACCGATCAGACCGATGTTCGGGCCTTCAGGGGTCTCGATCGGGCACATGCGTCCGTAGTGGGACGGGTGCACGTCACGGACCTCGAAGCCGGCCCGCTCACGGGAGAGACCACCCGGGCCAAGGGCCGACAGACGGCGCTTGTGGGTGAGACCCGACAGCGGGTTGTTCTGGTCCATGAACTGCGACAGCTGGCTGGTGCCGAAGAACTCCTTGATGGAGGCGACGACCGGCCGGATGTTGATCAGGGTCTGCGGCGTGATCGCCTCGACGTCCTGGGTCGTCATGCGCTCGCGCACGACGCGCTCCATACGGGCGAGACCCGTGCGGACCTGGTTCTGGATGAGCTCGCCGACGTTGCGCAGACGACGGTTGCCGAAGTGGTCGATGTCGTCGGTCTCGACGACGATCGTCCGGCCGGACTCGCCGACGGTCTCGAGCTCACCGGCGTGGAGCTTCACCAGGTACTTGATGGTGGCGATGATGTCGTCGCTGGTGAGGACACCGGCGTCGAGCGGCTCGTCGGCGCCGAGCTTCTTGTTCACCTTGTAGCGGCCGACCTTCGCGAGGTCGTAGCGCTTCGGGTTGAAGTAGAGGTTCTCGAGCAGCGTCTGAGCGGCCTCGCGCGTGGGCGGCTCGCCCGGGCGCAGCTTGCGGTAGATGTCGAGCAGCGCGTCGTCCTGGCCCTGGGTGTGGTCCTTCTCCAGGGTGGCGCGCATGGACTCGTACTCGCCGAACTCCTCGAGGATCTGCTCGGTGGTCCAGCCGAGAGCCTTCAGGAGGACGGTGACGGACTGCTTGCGCTTGCGGTCGATACGGACACCGACCATGTCGCGCTTGTCGATCTCCATCTCCAGCCAGGCACCCCGGGACGGGATGATCTTGGCGGAGAAGATGTCCTTGTCGGACGTCTTGTCGATGGAGGAGTCGAAGTAGACACCCGGCGAGCGCACGAGCTGCGACACGACGACACGCTCGGTGCCGTTGATGACGAAGGTGCCCTTGTTGGTCATGAGCGGGAAGTCGCCCATGAAGACCGTCTGGGACTTGATCTCGCCGGTCTCGTTGTTGGTGAACTCGGCCGTGACGAAGAGCGGCGCGGCGAACGTGAAGTCGCGCTCCTTGCACTCGTCGATCGAGTTCTTGGGGGGCTCGAAGCGGTGGTCGCGGAACGTGAGCGACATCGACCCGGAGAAGTCCTCGATCGGAGAGATCTCCTCGAAGATCTCCTCCAGGCCGGACTTGGTGGGGACATCTTGTCCGCTGTCCAGAGCAGCCTCGACGCGAGCCTTCCAGGCGGCATTGCCGAGGAGCCAGTCAAAGCTCTCGGTCTGCAGCGCGAGGAGGTTCGGAACCTCGAGGGGCTCCTTGATCTTTGCAAAAGAGATGCGCAGCGGGGCGGTGCTGGCACCGTTGTTCGTATTCGAGGTCGAGGCGTTGCGCGAGGCGGCCAAGAGGGGGTCCTTCCGAGGGCTCGGACTCACTACGCGCGTACCGGCCCCAAGCCGCACACGGAGACAGAAAACCCAAGGTCAGGGAATATCCGGCCATCGGTGCTAAGCGTGGGCATGCCCCTGGTGACGGGCAGGAGGCAGCTAACAGGCAGCGCAAAGGGTCAGTGTAGCCAAGTGGCACACTGATGTCCAGTCGGGGTTCTCAGAGACCCACGTTGCTCTCAACAGCTGTTCTCAACACCTATGAATAGCCCTCGCGCGGTGTGCGCTCTTCTTTACTGCCCTCTTCGCTCTCGATCCATGCCTCGGAAGCGGATCGAGATGATGACGCGTCCTGAGAATTGCGCGCCTCGTGCGGTTCGTCAAGGCCCTGAGGCCCCGGCGGACGCCCGGCGATCTTCACCTGCGCCCTGAGGACGCCTGTTGACTGCCCCCTGCGCGGCCCGGAGAAACGCACGGCGAAGATCACCCTACTCGTCGAGGGCGGAAGATCAAGGCAGCCGCCGGGGGCACGCCAAAGGGCGACCACCCGGATGGGTGATCGCCCTTTGCGATGTGACATCTCAGCCTTGCGGCTGAGAGCGCCGTGCGGAGTCAGATGACTCGCAGGGTCACTTGACCTCGACGGAGGCGCCGGCGGCCTTGAGGGACTCGGCAGCCTTGTCAGCGGCCTCCTTGGCGACCTTCTCGAGGACCGGCTTCGGGGTGCCGTCGACGAGGTCCTTGGCCTCCTTCAGACCCAGGGAGGTCAGCTCACGCACGACCTTGATGACCTGGATCTTCTTCTCGCCGGCACCGGTGAGGATGACGTCGAACTCGTCCTGCTCGGCCTCGGCCTCGGCCGGGGCACCCGGGGCGCCGGGGGCGGCAACGGCGACGGCCGCGGCGGCGGTGACGTCGAACTTCTCCTCGAAGGCCTTCACGAACTCGGAGAGCTCGATGAGGGTGAGCTCCTCGAACTGAGCGAGCAGGTCTTCCTGGCTGAGCTTCGCCATGATGGCGTCCTTCCACTAATTCGGCAGGTGCCGGATGTATATGTAGGCGGGCGTACGGGCCCGCTGCGAGCCGTGGGGCGGAGTGTTACTCCGCCACCTCGGCGTCGGCGGGAGCCGGCGTACCGGCACCGCCCTGCTCGGCCCTCTTGGCGCGAAGCGCTTCCGCGGTGCGGACGAACTTCGACGGCAGAGCCTGGAAGAGCTGCGCAGCCTGAGTCTGCTTGCCCTTCATGGCGCCGGCCAGCTTGGCGAGCAGAACCTCGCGGGACTCGAGGTCCGCGAGCTTCTTGATCTCATCGGCGGACAGCGCCTTACCGTCAAGGACACCGCCCTTGATGATGAGGTTGGGGTTGTCCTTGGCGAAGTCACGAAGACCCTTCGCCGACTCCACCGGGTCACCGGTGATGAAGGCAACCGCCGTCGGACCTGCGAACAGGTCGTCCAGCGTGTCGATCCCGGCCTCGTTGGCCGCAATCTTGGTCAGCGTGTTCTTCACCACGGCGTACTGGGCGTTCTCACCGAGCGAACGGCGCAGCTCCTTGAGCTGTGCCACGGTGAGACCCCGGTACTCGGTCAGCACGGCGGCGTTCGAGCCGCGGAACTGGTCCGTCAGCTCGGCTACCGCGGCAGCCTTGTCGGGCCTTGCCATGAGCGTCGGCCTCCTTCCGGGTGATGAGGACCGCTCAGAAGGGGCCGGTAAAGACGAAACGCCCCGGCGCAGGCGCCAGGGCGTAGCTCGACCGAACGAATTCGGGAGCTTTCCACAGTCACCTGCGCAGGTCGCCCGTTCTCGACGGATCCTTCGGTCACCGGTTCCTCTTACGAGTGCACGGCAACGACCAGCGGTCTTTGGCTTCCTGAGGAGCGTACGCGACCGGGGCCGTTCGGAGCAAATCCGTCCCGGTTCGACCGGTCGGAGAGGTTTGAACGCCTCTCGTACGGGTCCGGGAACGAGGACGGGCCCCGCAGAGCCTCTGGGAGGCTGCGGGGCCCGTACCGTGCCGTGACGGCGGCTACCGGGTGAGCGCGAGGGCTCAGACGGCGGCCGGGTCCTCCTCGACGAGGAGGTTGCGCACGCGGTTGGAGTCCAGCGGGATGCCGGGGCCCATCGTCGTGCTCATGGTCGCCTTCTTGATGAAGCGACCCTTCGCGGCGGACGGCTTCAGACGGAGGATCTCCTCCAGGGCCGCGCCGTAGTTCTCGACCAGCTTCGTGTCATCGAAAGAGGTCTTTCCGATGATGAAGTGCAGGTTCGAGTGCTTGTCGACGCGGAACTCGATCTTTCCGCCCTTGATGTCGTTGACAGCCTTGACGACATCGGGGGTGACGGTGCCGGTCTTCGGGTTCGGCATCAGACCACGCGGACCGAGCACGCGGCCGAGGCGGCCGACCTTGCCCATGAGGTCCGGCGTGGCGACGACGGCGTCGAAGTCCAGACGGCCCTTCGCCACCTCGTCGATGAGCTCGTCGGCGCCGACGATGTCGGCGCCCGCGGCTTCCGCGGCCGCAGCACGGTCACCGGTCGCGAAGACCAGGACCCGGGCGGTCTTGCCGGTGCCGTGCGGGAGGTTCACGGTGCCACGGACCATCTGGTCGGCCTTGCGAGGGTCAACACCCAGGCAGAACGCGACCTCGACGGTGCCGTCGAACTTGGTGGCGGCGGTTTCCTTGGCGAGACGGACGGCCTCGAGCGGGGCGTAGGTACGCTCCCGGTCGATCTTCGCGTCCGCAGCGCGGAGGTTCTTGCTGCGCTTCACATCTACTCCTGTGGTTTTTCAGAGTGTGGAGTCGTGGTGCGGACCAGCGCTTGGTCCTACCACTGGGGGGTGACGGGGCTGAATCAGCCTTCGACCGTGATGCCCATGGAACGGGCGGTGCCAGCGATGATCTTCGACGCGGCGTCGAGGTCGTTGGCGTTCAGGTCGGGAAGCTTGGTCGTGGCGATCTCGCGGACCTGGGCAGCCGTCAGCTTGGCGACCTTGGTCTTGTGCGGCTCGCCGGAGCCCTTGTCCACACCCGCGGCCTTGAGGATCAGCTTGGCGGCCGGCGGAGTCTTCGTGACGAAGGTGAAGGAGCGGTCCTCGTAGACCGTGATCTCCACCGGCACGACCATGCCACGCTGCGACTCGGTCGCGGCGTTGTAGGCCTTGCAGAACTCCATGATGTTGACGCCGTGCTGGCCCAGTGCGGGACCGACCGGCGGCGCCGGGTTGGCCGCACCGGCGTTGATCTGGAGCTTGATAAGCCCCGTGACCTTCTTCTTCTTGGGAGGCATTGCTCTCTCCGGGTCCTAGTGAGAGTGTTTCGCCGCCGATTCCGGTCATCCGGATGGAGGCATACCGCACAACGATAACGGGTATAGCTGCGCGACCAAAAACCGAGCAGGTCAGATCAGCTGCGAAGCCGGTCTGACCTGCTCGGTAGGCATGTGTCCAGAAGCTGGCGGTGAAGCCGTCAGTTCTTCTGGATCTGGTCGAAGCTGAGCTCGACCGGGGTCTCGCGACCGAAGATCTCGACGAGGCCCTTGACCTTCTTCGAGTCGGCGTTGATCTCGTTGATCGTCGCCTGCAGCGTCGCGAAGGGGCCGTCGGTGACGGTGACCGAGTCGCCGACCTCGAAGTCCAGCACCTGGACCTCGACCTTGCGGGCGGGAGCCGGCTTGCCCTCGGCCTCGGCCGCCTCGCGGGCCGCCTTCTCCTCGGCCTCGGGGGCGAGCATCTTGACGATCTCGTCCAGGGTCAGCGGGTACGGGTCGTAGGCGTTGCCCACGAAGCCGGTGACGCCGGGCGTGTTGCGGACAACACCCCAGGACTCGTTCGTCAGGTCCATGCGCACCAGGACGTAACCCGGGAGCTTGTTCTGACGGACGTTCTTCCGCTCGCCGTTCTTGATCTGGACGATCTCTTCCTCGGGCACCTCGGCCTGGTAGATGAAGTCCTCGACGTTGAGCGAGACGGCGCGCTGCTCCAGGTTGGCCTTCACGCGCTTCTCGTAACCGGCGTACGTGTGGATGACGTACCACTCGCCGGGCAGGCCGCGGAGCTCCTCGCGCAGGGCGGCGACGGCGTCGACGGGGGCGGCCGGCTCGGCCTCCTCCGCGTCCTCGTCGCTCTCGACCTCGTCGGCGGCCTCGTCGTCCTCGGACTCGTCGCTCTCGGCGTCCTCGTCGGACTCGACGCTCACGGCGTCCTGCTCGGCGGGCTCGCCCGCTTCGGCGTCAGCAGCTTCGACCTGGTCCGGGTCCACGGCATCCGCCGCCTCGACGATGTCGAGCTCGTCCTCGGCGGACTCGACGGCGCTCGCCGTGGGCTCGGCGTCGTCGTTCAGGTTCGGGTCAGACACGATGGCTGCTTCTTCCTGGATACAAATGGGTGGAACATGCGAAAGAGGCGCCGGTGAG
Organism: Streptomyces sp. NPDC002125; assembly: GCF_053593715.1. Taxonomy (NCBI): domain Bacteria; kingdom Bacillati; phylum Actinomycetota; class Actinomycetes; order Kitasatosporales; family Streptomycetaceae; genus Streptomyces; species Streptomyces sp. NPDC002125. The sequence continues at coordinate 204,401 of NZ_JBSFDD010000008.1, forward strand.
GCGCCCTCCGCGGGGATCAGCCGAAGACGTACTTGATGACCCGCGCAAATCCGAAGTCAATCACGGTGACGAGACCGATCATGACGACCACGAACACGATCACCACGGCCGTGTACGTCGAAAGCTGGCTGCGCGTGGGCCAGACGACCTTGCGGAGCTCGGCGACGATCTGGCGGTAGAACAGCGCGAGACGGCCCAGAGGGCCCTTCTTTCCGCGCTTGCCGCCCTTCCGGGTCTTCTTCTTCGACTCGGGGGCTTCGTCCTCGGCATCAGGCATGTCGATGGAGCCCACGGCGTCCGTCACGCTACTCACCTGATTCCGGGTCGTGGCCGTGCCGCGCCCGGTGGAGCCGCACGGCGGTGCATTGAAGTACGTACATGCGCACACATCCTGGCGAAGGAGTGTGTAGCAGGGCCGGAGGGACTTGAACCCCCAACCGCTGGTTTTGGAGACCAGTGCTCTACCAATTGAGCTACGACCCTTTGTGGTTTCCACCAACCTACCGCATGTTCTCCGGTGACCCGGATGGAAAACGGTGCGGCTGGTGAAGGCCAACGACAGGTGAGTGTACGTGCTCAGGGGCGCCGCGTCGAACAGACAACAACCGACCGGTCCTGTCCGGATGCTGTCCGAGTGCTGTCCGGTCCCTGAAACCCCTGTGCCGACGGCATTTCCGGTCTGGGAGCATGGGGACATGAGCGCTGCAACTTCTCCGTCCGAGCGCCGGGTCTCGGCCCGCATCGGTGCGATCTCCGAGTCCGCCACCCTCGCCGTCGACGCCAAGGCCAAGGCCCTCAAGGCCGCCGGGCGTCCGGTGATCGGCTTCGGCGCCGGCGAGCCCGACTTCCCGACCCCCGGTTACATCGTTGAGGCCGCCGTCGAGGCGTGCCGCAACCCGAAGTACCACCGCTACACCCCGGCGGGCGGGCTCCCCGAGCTCAAGGCCGCCATCGTGGCGAAGACGCTGCGCGACTCCGGCTACGAGATCGACCCCTCCCAGGTCCTGGTGACCAACGGCGGCAAGCAGGCCATCTACGAGGCCTTCGCCGCGGTCCTCGACCCGGGCGACGAGGTCATCGTCCCCGCCCCGTACTGGACGACCTACCCCGAGTCGATCCGTCTGGCCGGCGGTGTCCCGGTCGAGGTGGTGGCCGACGAGACCACCAACTACCGGGTCTCGGTCGAGCAGCTGGAGGCAGCGCGCACGGAGCGCACGAAGGTCGTCCTGTTCGTGTCGCCGTCCAACCCGACGGGCGCCGTCTACAGCGAGGCCGAGACCGAGGCGATCGGCCGCTGGGCCGTCGAGCACGGCCTCTGGGTGATGACCGACGAGATCTACGAGCACCTGGTCTACGGCGGCGCCGCAGCGGCCTCGCTCCCGGCCGTCGTGCCCGAGCTGCGCGACAAGTGCATCGTGGTCAACGGTGTCGCGAAGACGTACGCCATGACCGGCTGGCGGGTGGGCTGGATCATCGGCCCGAAGGACATCGTGAAGGCCGCGACGAACCTCCAGTCGCACGCCACCTCCAACGTCAGCAACGTCGCGCAGGCCGCCGCGCTGGCCGCGGTCTCCGGTTCGCTGGACGCGGTCGCCGAGATGCGGACGGCCTTCGACCGCCGCCGCAAGACGATCGTGCACATGCTGAACGAGATCAACGGCGTGCTCTGCCCCGAGCCGGAGGGCGCGTTCTACGCGTACCCTTCGGTCAAGGGCCTGCTCGGCAAGGAGATCCGCGGCAAGCGCCCGGCGGACTCCGTCGAGCTCGCGGCCCTCATTCTGGACGAGGCCGAGGTCGCGGTCGTGCCCGGCGAGGCCTTCGGTACGCCCGGCTACCTGCGGCTGTCGTACGCCCTGGGCGACGACGACCTCGTCGAGGGTGTCTCGCGGATCCAGAAGCTGCTGGGCGAGGCCCGCGACTGATCCGCTGATCCGCGCACGCGGGTGAGGTGGCTCCCGGCTCCGGCCGGGGGCCACTTTTTTGTTCGAGGGGCAACTCGGATGGGGAACCCGCTACCGCGGCACCCCTCGTGTGCGGCAAGATCCTTCAATGGAGCGTGACGTACGGCTGTTGCCCAAGGCCCATCTGCATCTGCACTTCACCGGGTCGATGCGGCCCACGACGCTGCTCGAACTCGCGGACAAGTACGGGGTGCATCTGCCGGACGCGCTGACCGGCGGTGAACCGCCCAAGCTGCGGGCCACCGACGAGCGCGGCTGGTTCCGCTTCCAGCGTCTCTACGACATCGCCAGATCCTGCCTCCGTGCCCCGGAGGACATCCAGCGGCTGGTGCGCGAGACGGCCATGGAGGACGTCGCGGACGGCTCGGGGTGGCTGGAGATCCAGGTCGACCCGACCTCGTACGCCCCGCTGCTCGGCGGGCTCATCCCGGCGATCGAGATCATCCTGGACGCCGTGGACAGCGCGTCCAGGGAGACCGGGCTCGGGATGCGTGTGGTGATCGCGGCGAACCGGATGAAGCACCCGCTGGACGCCCGGACCCTGGCCAGGCTCGCCGTGCGGTACGCCGACCGGGGCGTCATCGGCTTCGGGCTCTCCAACGACGAGCGGCGCGGGATGGCGCGCGACTTCGACCGTGCCTTCGCCATCGCCCGCGAGGGCGGTCTGCTCGCGGCCCCGCACGGCGGCGAGCTCTCGGGGCCCTCCAGCATCCGGGACTGCCTGGACGACCTCGACGCGTCCCGCATCGGGCACGGCGTACGGGCGGCGGAGGACCCCCGGCTGATGCGCAGGCTCGCGGAGCGGGGTGTGACGTGCGAGGTCTGCCCGGCGTCCAATGTGGCGCTCGGCGTCTACGAGAAGCCCTCCGACGTACCCCTGCGCACTCTGTTCGACGCCGGCGTCCCTATGGCGCTGGGCGCGGACGACCCGCTGCTCTTCGGCTCCCGGCTGGCCGCGCAGTACGACCTCGTACGCCGCCATCACGGCTTCACCGACGAGGAACTCGCCGAGCTGGCCCGGCAGTCCGTGCGGGGATCGGTGGCCCCGGCCGAGGTGCGGGAGAAGCTGCTCGGCGGGATCGACGCCTGGATCGCTAACTGATCCCGCGCAGCAGGGTGCGCGCGAGGGAGGCCGCGAAGTCGTCCAGCGACTGCGGGGAGCCGCCCATCTCGTAGGCGAACGCGCGCTGCGAGCAGGCCCCCAGGAGCAGCGAGGCGGCCGCGTAGGTGTCTGCCCCGGCGTCGACCCTGCCCGCCCGCTGTTCGGCGCGCAGATAGGCGTCGAGGCCCTCGATCGGCTTGTGCGGCCCGGTGCCCATCTCGCGCATCGCCTCGTCGTGGCGGCGCTTGAGCCGGGGCTCGGCGTGGAGCGAGGCGAGCACGGGGAAGGTCTGCTCGTAGAAGAGCGCGGCCTGGCGGGCGATCTCGCGGAGGTTCTCCTCCAGGTCGCCCTCCCCTGCCTCCAGATCCCCCAGGAGCGGCCCCAGCCGGGGCATCCGTTCGCCGAGGACGGTAACGAAGAGCTCTTCCTTGCTCCGGAAGTACTTGTAGAGCGCCGCCTCCGAGCACCCGGCGGCCTTGGCGATCTCCTTGGTCGTCACCCGCGCGAGACCGATGCCGAGCATGAGTTCGTGGGCGGCGTCGACGATGCGGACGCGGGCCGGCTTATTTTCCATGCGTGCTCCAACAAGCCTTGACGAGGGGGTGAGTGCCCGCTCACCCTATAGGTGAGTGAATACTCACCCACTGGGGAAGGGGAGTGCGCCATGAGGCTCACCGTGTTCGGAGCGACCGGGGCCATCGGCCAGGAGATCGTGCGCCAGGCTCGCGCGGCGGGGCACGAGGTGACGGCGGTGGTCCGCGATCCCGGCAGGCTTCCGGAGGGCCTGCGGGAGGCGGAGCCGGACGGGATCGTGCGGCTGGACGACCCCGTGGCGGTCCGCGCGGCCGTCGCGGGGCGGGACGCCGTGCTCTCGGGGCTGGGGGCCCGGGGCCGGAAGGCGGGCGATGTCGCCGAGCGGCTCACCGGTCTGGTGCTGGCGGCCATGGAGGCGGAGGGCACCCGGCGACTGCTGGTCGTGAGCGCGGCGCCGGTCGGCCCCGAGCCTGCGGACGACCCGCTGCTGGACCGGACGGTCCGCAAGGTGATCGGCGCGGTCCTCAAGGAGGTGTACGCCGATCTGACGCGCATGGAGGCCGCGTTGGCGGCGAGCGCGACGGACTGGACGTCGGTGCGCCCGCCGAAGCTGACGAACGGCCCGCTGACGGGGACGTACCGGACGGTCGTGGGCGGCACGCCGCGCAGTGGCCGCTCCATCGCACGGGCCGATGTGGCCCACGCGATGCTGGCGCTGGCCGACGAGCCGGCCGCGGTGAAGCAGGGCGTGGGCGTCGCCTACTGAACGCCCGCGGGGGCCCGCCGTGCTCGGCGGGCCCCCGGGCCGTCCGGCCGTCTGGCCGTCTGGCCGTCTGGTCGTCCGGGGGCCCGCGTACTGCTCTACAGGCTGACGCCGACCGTCACCGGCTCATTGACGAGGGTGACCCCGAAGGCCTCGTGGACCCCGGCGACGACCTCGCGCGCCAGGGCGAGCAGGTCCTCGGTGGTCGCGGCGCCCCTGTTGGTGAGGGCGAGCGTGTGCTTGGTGGAGATCCGGGCAGGGCCGGTCCCGTACCCCTTGGTGAAGCCCGCCTTGTCGATGAGCCAGGCGGCCGAGGTCTTGACCATGCCCTCACCCGCGGGGAAGGCGGGGGGCGTGACCTCGGCGCCCAGGCGCTCCCTGGCGCGGGCGAGGAAGTCCGCGTACCCGGCCTCGTCCAGGATCGGATTGGTGAAGAAGGACCCGGCCGACCAGGTGTCGTGGTCCTCGGGGTCGAGCACCATGCCCTTGCCGGCCCGCAGGCGCAGCACCGTCTCGCGGGCCGCCGCGGCCGGCACCCGGTCGCCCTGTTCGACGCCCATGGCGCGGGCGGTCTCCGGATACCGCAGGGGCGCGGACTGCCCGCCCGCGTCCTCCAGCGCGAACCGGACACGGAGCACCACGAAGCGGTCGGGTTCGGCCTTGAAACGACTGTGGCGGTACGAGAACGCGCACGCCGCGTTGGAGAGCGTGACGGTCTCCCGGGCGAGCCGGTCGTAGGCGACGACCTCCGTGATGACCGAGGACACCTCCTGGCCGTACGCGCCGACGTTCTGGATCGGTGTGGCCCCGGCGGACCCGGGGATTCCGGCCAGGCACTCGATCCCGGCGAGACCCGCCTCGACCGTACGGGCCACGGCGTCGGTCCAGACCTCGCCGGCGGCCAGTTCGAGCGTCGTGCCGGAGAGCTCGAAGCCCTCGGTGGCGATGCGCAGGGCCGTTCCGACGAAGCCCTTGTCGCCGATGACCAGGTTGGAGCCGCCGCCGATGACCAGGAGCGGGGTGCCGCTGTCGTCGGCCTCACGTACGGCGGCGATCACCTCGGCATCGGTGGTGGCCGTCAGGAGGCGGTCGGCCGGGCCGCCGAGCCTGAAGGTGGTCAGGGGGGCGAGGGGGGCGTCGTGGAGTTCCTGCACGGGGACAAGAGTACGGTCCGTGCCCGGCCGCCCGGGCGGGCGGAGGGCACCGGGCGGGCCGGGCGGCGTGGCGGGGGCCGGGAGCGCGAAGGGTGCTCGGCGGGGCACAGCGCGGGGGCGGGGCAGGGCGGGCTGTGCGGCGCGATGCGACGGGCCGGGCCGGGCCGGGCCGGGAGCGTGGACGGCACTCGGACGGGCCGGGCAGCGCGAAGGGCGCCCTCCCCGGGCAGCGCGAAGGGCGCCCTCCCCGGGGAGAGCGCCCTTCGGCCTTCGTCGCGTTTCAGGCCAGGCGGACGACGGCGCGGGACATGCCCAGCACCTTCTTGCCGTCGCTCATCGCCGTCAGGTCGACCCGCACGAGGTTGTCGTCCAGCTTCGCGGCGACCTTGCCGCTCACCTCGATCTGCGCCCCGGTCTCGTCGTTCGGCACGACGACCGGCTTGGTGAACCGCACCCCGTACTCGACGACGGCGCCCGGGTCGCCCGCCCAGTCCGTGACCACGCGGATCGCTTCGGCCATGGTGAACATGCCGTGCGCGATGACGTCCGGCAGTCCGACCTCGCGTGCGAACTTCTCGTTCCAGTGGATCGGGTTGAAGTCGCCGGAGGCGCCCGCGTACTGCACCAGGGTCGCCCGCGTCACCGGGAACGACTGCGCCGGCAGCTCCGTGCCGACCTCAACCGCTCCGTAAGCGATGTTCGCCGTCATCACGCCTCCTCGGCGGCCCGGGCCACCAGCTTCGTCCACGCCGTCACGACGTGCTCACCGGACTCGTCGTGGACCTCGCCGCGGATGTCCAGGATGTCGTTGCCCGCCATCGACTTGACGGCCTCGATGGTCGAGGTGACCGTCAGCCGGTCCCCCGCCCGCACGGGGCGCACGTAGGCGAACTTCTGGTCGCCGTGCACCACGCGGCTGTAGTCCAGGCCCAGCTGCGGGTCCTGGATCACCTGTCCGGCGGCCCTGAAGGTGATCGAGAAGACGAATGTGGGCGGGGCGATCACATCCGGGTGCCCCAGAGCCTTGGCGGCTTCCTGATCGACGTACGCGGGATTGGTGTCACCCACCGCTTCCGCGAACTCCCGGATCTTCTCCCGGCCGACCTCGTACGCCGGGGTGGGCGGATAGGTCCGCCCCACGAAGGACTGGTCGAGCGCCATGAGCCCGGTACCTCCTGGTGAAAGTCGAATAGGGCTGGGAACCCAATACAACGACACGAGGCCGCCCCCAGTGGGGACGGCCTCGTGCACGAGCCTGTTTTTCAGCGCGTTTCGCGGTGCGCGGTGTGCGAGTTGCAGCGCGGGCAGTGCTTCTTCATCTCAAGACGGTCCGGGTTGTTACGCCGGTTCTTCTTGGTGATGTAGTTCCGCTCCTTGCACTCCACGCAGGCCAGCGTGATCTTCGGGCGGACGTCGGTGGCAGCCACGTGAGTGCTCCTTGGACGGACGATGGACGGATGAACGCATAAAAGAGTAGCCGATCGAAGGACCGACCCCACAATCGGCTACCGTTAGTAGCGGTGACCGGACTTGAACCGGTGACACAGCGATTATGAGCCGCTTGCTCTACCGACTGAGCTACACCGCTTTGATGCCGGGTTTCCCCGCCGAAGCGGGGAGACCCGATCACCAGAGCCCCAATGCGGAATCGAACCGCAGACCTTCTCCTTACCATGGAGACGCTCTACCGACTGAGCTATTGGGGCGAGCGAGGAAGACATTACACGGTCTCTCGCCGATCGCCCAAATCCGTTTCCGCGGCCCCCGCCCGGCCCCCGGCCACCCATGCGGACGCCCCCCTGATCAGGCCCTTGATCAGCCCGTACGCCGCCCCCGCGGGCTGCCTCCCCTCACTCTGCGGACCCCCGCTCCCCGGCCCCCCGGGAGGGCCGCGTTCGTACGACTAATGCGGCCCTCCCGGGGGCGTGCCGGACGCCCGCCTAGGCTCGGCGCTCCTTGCGCGATCTTGAACCCCTTCCAGGAGCGGCACGATGTCCGACAGTCCCGGCGACGAGGCCACGCTCCTGCTCCACGGGGCCAGGCTCGCGGACGGGCGCACGGTCGACGTACGGATCGGCGGCCCCCGGATCGAGGCGGTCGGCACGGCGGGCAGCCTCGCCACCCGGGGGAACCGTCTGGACCTGCGCGGCTGGCTGCTGCTGCCCGCCCCCGCCGAGGCCCACGCCCATGCCGACACGGCGCTCACCGGGGCAGCCGGGGGCCCGGAGTCCCAGCACCCCGACGACGTCAGGCGCCGCGCCACCGAGGCCGCCCTGCTCCAGCTCAGCCACGGCGCCACGGCTCTGCGGGCCCATGTGCGCGTCGGCGGCGTGCACGGCCTCGGCTCCCTCGAAGCCGTGCTGGACGCGCGCGCGGCCCTGCGGGGTCTCGCCGACCTGAGGGTCGTCGCCGTGCCCCGGCTGCTGACCGGCACCGCGGGCGCCGACGGTCTCGCCGCGCTCCGGGACGCCGTGGGGATGGGCGCGGACGTCGTCGGGGGCTGCCCCGACCTCGATCCCGACCCTGCCGGGCACACCGAAGCCGTGCTGGACGTCGCCGCCGCCCACGGGCGGCCCGTCGATCTGCACACGGACGGCGACGATCCCGCGCGGCTGGCCCGGCTCGCCGCCATGGCCGGCGGTCTCCGGCCCGGCGTCTGCTTCGGCCCCTGTGCGGGCCTCTCGCGGCTTCCGGAGGACGAGGCGGCCCGTACCGCCGACCGGCTCGCCGCCGCCGCTGTCACCGTGGTCTGCCTGCCCCAGGGCGGCTGCTCGGGGGCGCGCCTGCGGGGGACCCCGCCGGTACGGCTGCTGCGCGCCGCCGGGGTGCGGGTGGCGGCGGGCAGCGGCGCGCTGCGCGACGCCTTCAGCCCGGTCGGCCGGGGCGACCCGCTGGAGGCCGCCTATCTGCTGGCCTCACAGCAGGGCCTCACCCCGCACGACGCCTACGAGGCCGTCTCCGAGGCCGCCAGGGCTGCTCTGGGCCTGCCGGAGGTGCGGATCGAGGCCGGCTTCCCCGCCGAACTGCTCGCCGTGCGCGGGGACCAGCTGGCCGGGGCGCTCTCACTGGCGTACAGCAGGATCGTGGTGCACCGGGGCCGGGTCGTCGCGCGGACCAGCGCCGTACGCGAGTACTGCGACTCCGGGGCCGCCGAGGCCCTGGGCCTCCCCCGCCAGGGGCGCACCGATTCCGGCCCCGGCGGCGGGCCTTGAGCACGAGCGCGGCGTCCGGCGTACGGTCGGAAGCATGCGCATTGTCATTGCAGGTGGACATGGTCAGATCGCGCTGCGGCTGGAGCGGCTGCTCGCCGCGCGCGGTGACGAAGCGGTGGGCGTCATCCGCAATCCGCAGCAGAGCGAGGACCTCCGGGCCGCAGGGGCCGAACCCGCCGTCCTGGACCTCGAATCGGCGTCCGTGGAGGACGTGGCGGAGCTGCTGCGCGGAGCGGACGCGGCGGTCTTCGCAGCCGGTGCCGGGCCGAACAGCGGCTCGGCGCGGAAGGACACGGTGGACCGCGGAGCGGCGGTGCTCTTCGCGGACGCGGCGGAGCGGGCCGGGGTGCGCCGCTATGTCGTGGTGTCCTCCATGGGGGCCGACCCCGAGCACCCCGGCGACGAGGTCTTCGACGTCTACCAGCGCGCCAAGGGGGAGGCGGACGCCTACGTACGCGCGCGCAGCGGCCTGGACTGGACGGTCCTGCGTCCCGGGATGCTCACGAACGACGCGGGCACGGGCCAGGTCCTGCTGGCTGCGTCGACGGGCCGTGGTCCGATCCCCCGCGACGACGTGGCGGCGGTGCTGCTGGAGCTGCTGGACACCCCGGCGACGGCGGGTCTCACGCTCGAACTGATCAGCGGGAGCAAGCCGGTGGCGGTCGCGGTGAAGGACATCGCGGGCAACTGAGGGGCCATCGGGCCGGCGCCCTCCGAGGTCCTCGGCACCGGCCCGGACGGCCGTCTCCATACGCGCCCTTGATCTGCGGTTTCCTACCGTGGAGCGTGTTCGGGGTACACGCCCCGGGTGACTGCCCGCCGGCTTGGAGACTTCATATGCACCTCACGCACTCGGCTGCTCTTCCCGAGGAGCCCGCGGGCGGTATCGCGGGCTGGGCCGCCGGGCTCGTCGATGCCATGGGAGGGCCGGGAGCCGGTCTGGCCATCGCCCTGGAGAACCTCTTCCCGCCGCTGCCGAGCGAGGTGATCCTTCCGCTGACCGGCTTCGCCGCGGGGCAGGGCGTCCTCAGCCTGGCCTCGGCGCTGTTCTGGACCACGCTGGGCTCGGTGGTGGGAGCCGTGGCCCTGTACTGGATCGGCGCGGGCGTGGGCCGTGCACGCATGCACGCCGCCTGGGCGAAGCTGCCGCTGGTGAAGGCCTCCGACCTGGTGCGCACGGAGGAGTGGTTCGCGAGGCACGGCACGAAGGCGGTCTTCTTCGGCCGCATGGTGCCGGTCTTCCGCAGCCTCATCTCCGTCCCCGCCGGCGTGGAGCGCATGCCCCTGCACGTCTTCCTCACGCTGACGGCACTCGGCAGCCTGATCTGGAACTCGGTGCTGGTGATGGCCGGTTACTGGCTGGGAGACCGGTGGGAATCGGTGGGGACCTATGTCGGGCTCGCCTCCAAGGTGGTGCTGGGGCTGGCGGTCGTGGCGGTGGCGACGTACGTGTTCGTGCGGATGCGCGGCTCGAACCGCACTGGGAACCGGCGCAGTTGACGGCCTGGGGTGCCCGTGGCGCATGCACGTGGTTCGCGGCTCGGGGATAACACCTGGCGGTCCCGCCACGGACGTGAACCACGGGCCGTTGCACCACGACGCGCCGGCGACGGGGCGGTGCGCAACGAACCGTCGGCGACGGACCCGTACGCCAGGACTCGTCAACGACGGGGCGGTGCGCACCAGCCGCCGGCAGCGGGCCGTTGCACCACGAGCCGTCGGCGACACCCGGCGCCGCGAGGCGTTGCCATCCGTCGGAGCGACCGCGGGATAGCGTCGGCCGCATGGACGGTGGCCTTGATCGCCGAGGTTGGCTCCCCTGCTACGCGGGCGGGGCGGTCTTCGCCGTGTGCATGGCCGGGACCACCCTGCCGACCCCCCTCTACAGCCTCTACCAGGACAAGCTCGGCTTCTCCGAGCTGACGGTGACCGTCGTGTACGCCGTGTACGCCTTCGGTGTCATCGGGGTGCTCCTGCTGGCGGGCAACGCCTCCGACGCGGTGGGCAGACGCCCGGTGCTGCTCTGGGGCCTGGTCTGCGCGGCAGCCAGCGCCGTCTGCTTCCTGTGCGCGGCGGCCCTGGGCTGGCTCTACACGGGACGGCTGCTGTCGGGCCTGTCCGCCGGGCTGTTCACCGGGGCGGCCACGGCGTACGTCATGGAGCTGGCGCCCGGCAAGGGCTCCCCCAGAGCCTCGTTCGTGGCGACGGCCGCCAACATGGGCGGCCTGGGCTGCGGGCCGCTGCTCGCCGGAGTCCTCGCGCAGTACGCCCCCTGGCCGCTGTACCTGCCGTTCCTCGTGCACCTGGCGCTGCTGGCAGTGTCGGCTGTCGTCCTGCTGGCTCTGAGGGAGACCGTGCGCGAACGACGCCCCCTCGGCACCGTCCGCCCGCAGCGACCCGGGCTGCCGCCCGAGGTGCGCGCGGTGTTCCAGCCTGCGGCGCTCGCCTCGTTCGTGGGATTCGCGCTGTTCGGGGTGTTCACCTCGGTCAGTCCGGCGTTCCTCGCCCAGTTCCTGGACGTGGACAACCACGCCGTGGGCGGGCTGATCGTCGCGCTGGCCTTCTTCGCCTCGATCGCCGGACAGTCGGCGGTCGGCAGGATCGGCGAGAGCCGGTCCCTCCCCCTGGGCTGCGCGGGCCTCCTCGGCGGACTCGCCCTGCTGGCCTCCGCCCTGTGGTGGCAGCTGCTTCCCCTGGTCGTACTGAGCGCGCTCCTGGGCGGCGCAGGCCAGGGCCTCGCCTTCCGGGCCGCCCTGGCCCAGGTGGCCGCGGCCTCACCCGGTGACCGGCGGGCTGCGGTGATCTCCACGCTGTTCGTGGTGGCGTACGCGGGCATCTCGCTGCCGGTGATCGGCGTCGGCGTCCTCTCGGTCCACATCGGCCTCCGGGACGCGGGGCTGGTCTTCATCGCCTGCATGGCGGTCCTGGTGGCCTGCGCCGGCGCGTATCTGCTGCGACGCCCGGCCGGGGCCCGAACGTAGGCGGCTCGGACAGCGCTCAGACCTCACGCTCCGTGGGAATGCCGTCGATCTCTTCCTCGTCACGGCCGTCACCGGTGTCGAGCACGAGTCCTGTGGTCCGGACGGTGAGCCCTGAAGGCTTCGCCGGCTTCGGCTCCCCCTCACGCCCGCCGCGACGCTCCTTCTCGCCCCGGCCCCGATCCGCGCCCTCGCGGCTTCGCTTCGGCTCGTCCGGCGACGGGTTGTCCCTGTTCATGGCGCTCCTCGACCTGCCTGATGGGAACCAGCGTTACGACCAGGCTGGCACGGGGCCGAGCAGCCCGCACGCACAGCGAAGTCGCACTTCCGAGGTCGCGTTTCCGAGGGCTTCCGGGCCCCCTCGTGCACACACGAAAAAACCCCGTCCGACCTGGTGTTCAATCAGGTCGGACGGGGTTTCCCGTCCTGTGGCGGCGCCAGGGTTCGAACCTGGGTAGGCTGAGCCGGCAGATTTACAGTCTGCTCCCTTTGGCCACTCGGGCACACCGCCTGGAACGACGCGTCGGATCCCTGTTCGGGGCTCCTTGGCGACGACGTAAACGATACCTGATGCCCAGGGGTGCTCCGCCACCTGATTGATCAGCACCGGGGGCGGGCGGGGGTGGCTAGGCTTTGTGCCGTACCCAACGCATACGACGCAAGGAGCCACACGTCATGGCCGACTCCAGTTTCGACATCGTCTCGAAGGTCGAGCGGCAGGAGGTCGACAACGCCCTCAACCAGGCCGCCAAGGAGATCTCCCAGCGCTACGACTTCAAGGGCACGGGCGCGTCGATCTCCTGGTCCGGCGAGAAGATCCTGATGGAGGCGAACGGCGAGGAGCGGGTCAAGGCGATCCTCGACATCTTCCAGTCCAAGCTGATCAAGCGCGGGATCTCCCTGAAGTCGCTGGACGCGGGCGAGCCGCAGCTCTCCGGCAAGGAGTACAAGATCTTCGCCACGATCGAGGAGGGCATCTCCCAGGAGAACGCCAAGAAGGTGGCGAAGATCATCCGTGATGAGGGCCCGAAGGGCGTAAAGGCGCAGGTCCAGGGCGACGAGCTGCGTGTCAGCTCCAAGAGCCGGGACGACCTTCAGGCGGTGCAGGCGCTGATCAAGGGCAAGGACCTCGACTTCGCGGTGCAGTTCGCCAACTACCGGTAGGCGGTTCGCTGCCGTGTGCAGCGGGTCGCGGCGGGGCGGGGCGTGCCGGTCGGCATGGTCCGCCCCGCAGCCGTACCGCGGTCGTATCCGGAAGGGCGGTGCGGTGCGGGTCAGCGGCGGTCGCGGGAGTTGCCGAAGAGCAGCCGGTAGGCGATGAGCAGGACCAGGGACCCGGCGATGGCCGCGACCCAGGTGGCCGTGTCGTAGAAGTCGGTGCTGATGGGGCGATCGAGGAAGCGCGACGACAGCCAGCCGCCGAGGAAGGCACCCACGATCCCGATGAGGGTGGTGCCGACGATGCCGCCGGGGTCACGGCCGGGCAGAAGCAGCTTGGCTATGGCGCCGGCGAGCAGTCCGAGGATGATCCAGCTGATGATGCTCATGTTGGCGAACCTACCCGTCAGTTGTTCTTGCAAGCCAAGACGCCTGCGGGACGGGAACGGTTGCCGGGAGCCGGTCTAGCGGGCGGCGAAGGGCTGGTCGGTGCGGACGATCTCCTTGCCGAAGGGCATCAGCGAGACCGGGATGAGCTTGAAGTTCGCGATGCCCAGCGGGATGCCGATGATCGTGATGCACAGGGCGATGCCGGTGGTGATGTGGCCGAGCGCGAGCCACCAGCCCGCCAGGATGACCCAGAGGACGTTGCCGATGAGGGAGCCGCCTCCGGCGCCGGGACGGTCCACCACGGTGTAGCCGAAGGGCCAGAGCGCGTACACGCCGATGCGGAACGCGGCGAGGCCGAAGGGGATGCCGATGATCGTGATGCAGAGCAGGAGCCCTGCGGCCATGTAGCCGAGGAACATCCAGAATCCGCACAGGACCAGCCATATGACGTTCAGGATTGTCTTCACGGTCGATACCCTGCCATCTGCTCGAGACGGGCGATGCGTTCAGCCATCGGGGGGTGGGTGGAGAACATCTTGGACATGCCCTGGCCGGGCCGGAAAGGGTTCGCGATCATCATGTGACTCGCGGTCTCCAGCCGGGGTTCGGGCGGCAGCGGAAGCTGTTTGGTGCCGGCGTCGAGCTTGCGCAGGGCGCCGGCCAGGGCGAGCGGGTCGCCTGTGAGCTGGGCTCCGGAGGCATCGGCCTCGTACTCCCGGGAGCGGCTGACGGCCAGCTGGATCACCGAGGCGGCGAGCGGGCCGAGGATCATGACCAGGAGCATCCCGAGGAGTCCTGGGCCGTCGTCGTCGTCCGACCGTCCCACGGGGATGAGCCAGGCGAAGTTGACCAGGAACATGACGACGGAGGCCAGGGCGCCCGCGACGGACGAGATGAGGATGTCGCGGTTGTAGACGTGGCTCAGCTCATGGCCGAGGACACCGCGAAGCTCTCGCTCGTCCAGGATCTGGAGGATGCCTTCGGTGCAGCACACCGCGGCGTTGCGCGGGTTGCGGCCGGTGGCGAAGGCGTTGGGCGCCTGGGTCGGGGAGATGTAGAGCCGGGGCATGGGCTGGCGGGCCGCGGTCGAGAGCTCGCGCACGATGCGGTAGAGCTGCGGTGCCTCGAACTCACTGACCGGGCGGGCCCTCATGGCACGCAGGGCGAGCTTGTCGCTGTTCCAGTACGCGTAGGCGTTGGTGGCGAGCGCGACGAAGAGGGCCACGATCAGGCCGGTGCGTCCGAAGAAGCTGCCGATGACGATGATGAGGGCCGAGAGGCCCCCGAGGAGTACAGCGGTTTTCAGCCCGTTGTGCCGGCGGTGCACGGTACGCCCTCCAAGTGGTGCAGCAGGGGAACCCTTGCTCTGTGGTGCTCCACTCCCCAGTGGAGCCTCCTGTTCTGGTCAACGCGAGGCGAGGGGAGCTAGTTCCCTTGTGCGAGGAGGCCGGGGACACAGGCGGCAGGGGCGGATCCTGGTGGATCCGCCCCTGGGCCGTACGGGTGGGTCTGTCCGCGCCGGGCCGTACCGGGCCGCGGCGGTGGGTCAGCGCTGGGCGGGGAGCCCCGCGAGCGCGCGGGCCTCCGCGTCGGGCTCGACCTCGCTGGTGCAGTGGGCGCACCGGGTGGCGATCACGGGGATCTCGGTGAAGCAGCGCGGGCAGTCGCGGAGTGCGGCCTTGATGTCGGCCTGCTTCTCCTCCTCCTTGGCGGTGAAGCGGTTCTGGACCTTCGCCATGGGGAGGACGACCAGGAAGTAGAGGACCGCGGCGGTGATGAGGAAGGCGATGGCGGCGCTGATGAACAGGCCGTAGGGGAACTTCACGCCGTCGACGGTGTAGGAGGCCTTGCTGAAGTCGCCCGTGCCCCGGGTGAAGAGGCCGATCAGCGGCACGATGAACGCGTTGCTGAAGCCGGTGACGACGGCGGTGAAGGCAGCTCCCACCGCGAGGCCGATGGCCATGGAGATGACGTTCCCGCGAAGGATGAAGTCCTTGAACCCGTTCAGCACCGCTCTGGCTCCTCTGTGCTCTTCTTGTGTGCTCGTCCTGCGGCGCGCCGGGCGGGTCGTCCTGGCGGGACCGCCCCGTTGTGTGCTCTGTCCGTGTGACGCGTGCACGCAAGACCATGCCCTGTGGACCGCTCCAGGGGCAAGCCGGACGGAGTGGGTCAGAAGAGACTCACGGCCGCGAAGCGGAGGATGAGCTGGGGCGCCCCGGAGAGTGTGATTCCGGCTACGGCGGTGAGGACGATCGCCAAGGTGAGCGGGGTGGGGACCCGGTGTCCGCGGGCCGCGGGCGCCGCGTCGGACGCGGGGGCCGTCCCCGGGGCCCGGAAGAGCGCGGCGGTCCACTGAAGGTAGTAGTACAGCGCGATCACGACGTTGACGGCCATGACGACGGCGAGCCAGCCGAGCCCGGCGTCGACGGCCGACGAGAAGACCGTGACCTTGGCGAAGAGCCCGATGATGCCGGGCGGCAGACCGGCCAGGCAGAGCAGGAAGAAGCCCAGGGCGAGCGCGGCCAGGGGCCGGGTGGCGTACAGGCCGCGGTAGTCGCTGAGCCGGTTGCCGGGGTGGCTGCGGGCGACGAGGGCGGCCACCGCGAAGGCCCCGAGGTTCACCACGGCGTACATCAGCGCGTAGGCGACGGTGGAGCCGATCTGCGCGTCGTCGGTGTACGCGGCGGCGATCGGCACGAGGAGGTAGCCGGCCTGGCCGACGGACGACCAGGCGAGGAGGCGTACGGCGCTGCGGGCGCGGGTGGCGGTCTGCCGGAGCGCGGCGACGTTGCCCGTGGTCATGGTGAGCGCGGCGAGGACGGCCAGGGCGGGGCCCCAGAGGTCGCCGTAGGACGGGAAGCCGACCACCGTGACGAGGACGAGGCCGGAGAAGCCGACCGCCTTGCCGACGACCGAGAGGTAGGCGGCGATGGGCAGCGGGGCTCCGACGTAGGTGTCGGGGACCCAGAAGTGGAAGGGTGCGGCGGCCGTCTTGAAGGCGAAGCCGACGAGGGTGAGGACGACGCCCGCCTCGGCGAGGGTGGTGAACTGTCCGGGTACGTCGTCGAGGCGTGCGGCGATCTCCGTGAGGTGCATGGTGCCGGTGGCCGCGTAGACGAAGCTGACGCCCATGAGCATGACGGCGGTGGCGACGACGGAGGAGAGGAAGAACTTCAGGGCCGCTTCGGAGGAGCGCCGGTCGCCGCGTTTGATGCCCACCAGAGCGAACGCGGGGAGCGAGGCGACCTCCAGGGCGACGACGAGGGTCGCGAGGTCCCTGGAGGCGGGCAGGAGCGCCGCGCCCGCGGCGGAGGACAGCAGCAGGAACCAGAACTCGCCCGCGGGGAGCTTGCGGGTGTCGCCGATCGAGAGCAGCGCGGTCAGCAGGGCTCCGCCGAGCACGAGGGCCTGGATGACGAGGGCGAAGTGGTCGGCGGTGTAGCCGCAGGCATGGGTGCCGCCGGTGAGGCAGAAGGTGGAGCGGTCACCGTCGCGGAGCGGGATGAGCAGGGCGAGTGCGGCGACGAGCCCGGCGACGGCTCCGTAGCCGAGGAGGGGCTTGCGCCTCTCGCTGGTGAAGAGGTCGGCGACGAGGACGAGGAGCGCCGTGGAAGCGGCGACGACGGGGGGTGCGATCGCGAGCCAGTCGACGGACTGGACGAGGCTTGCCGCCCCGGTTGCGCTGTCGGCTGCCACGGTCACGACTTGCCTCCTGCGAGGAGCTTCTGCACGGCCGGGTCGGTGAGGCCGAGGAGGACGGCGGGCCAGAGTCCGGCGAGGACGGTCAGGGCGGCGAGCGGGGTCCAGGCGGCGAATTCGTAGCGCTGGATGTCGGCGACCTGGTGCGGCTGTTCACGGGGCTCGCCCATGCAGACGCGGCGTACGACGATCAGCATGTACGCGGCCGTCAGCAGGGTTCCGAAGGCGCCGATGGACATGAAGGTGAGGAAGGCGGGGCGGCTGAGCCCCTCGGCGGGGTCGAACGCGCCGAACAGGGTGAGCATCTCGCCCCAGAATCCGGCGAGGCCCGGCAGCCCCAGCGAGGCGACGGCGGCGAAGGCGAGGAGTCCGCCGAGCCGGGGCGCGCGGCCGTAGAGGGCGGCGCCCGTGGCGCCGGACAGGGTGTCGAGGTCGGCGGTGCCGTAGCGGTCCTTGACGGCGCCGACGAGGAAGAAGAGCAGGCCGGTGATGAGGCCGTGGGCGATGTTGGCGAAGAGCGCGCCGTTCACGCCGGTGGGGGTCATGGTGGCGATGCCGAGGAGGACGAAGCCCATGTGGCCCACGGAGGAGTAGGCGATCAGGCGCTTGAGGTCGCCCTTGGCGCCGGGCCGGGCGAGGGCGAGGCAGGCGAGGGACCCGTAGATGATCCCGACGACGGCGAACGCGGCGAGGTACGGCGCGAAGGTCTCCATCCCGTCCGGGGTGACGGGGAGCAGGATGCGGACGAATCCGTACGTACCCATTTTCAGCAGTACGCCGGCGAGGAGGACCGAGCCCACGGTCGGGGCCGCGGTGTGGGCGTCGGGCAGCCAGCTGTGCAGCGGCCACATCGGGGTCTTCACCGCGAGGCCGATCCCGACCGCGAGTACGGCGATGACCTGCACGGACGCGGTCAGTTCCCGGCCGTTGTCAGTGGCGAGTGCCACCATGTCGAATGTGCCGCTCTCCAGTCCGATGAGGAGCAGGCCGAGCAGCATGATCACTGAACCGAGCAGCGTGTAGAGGATGAACTTCCAGGCCGCGGGCTGCTTCCTGTCGCCGCCCCAGCGGGCGATGAGGAAGTACATCGGGATGAGGACCATCTCGAAGGCCAGGAAGAACAGCAGCAGGTCGAGGACGGCGAAGGTCGCGAGGGTGCCGGACTCCAGGACGAGGACGAGAGCGACGAAGGCCTTCGGGGAGGGGCCCGCGGGGAGCTTGAAGTAGCTGTAGAGCGCGCAGAGGAAGGTCAGCAGCGCGGTCAGCACGAGAAGGGGGAGCGAGATGCCGTCGGTGCCGAGGTGGATCCGGACGTCCAGTGCCGGGATCCAGCTGATGTCCGTCGTGGCCTGCATCTTCGACGGGTGGTCGTGGTCGAAGCCGGCGGCCAGGACCAGCGCCGCGAGGAGCACGGCGCCGGTGACGGTCACGCCGTGGCGGAGCACGGCCTGGTCCGGGTTCCGGCCCTTGAGCCCGGGCGGGGCGGGCAGGAGCGCGGCGACCGCGCCGAGGAGCGGGGCGACGACGATGAACGCCAGAAGGAACTGCATCACGGATGCGCTGATATCGAACACGGCTCACGCCCCGGCGTAGACGTTGGCAAAGACGACGGCGGCGATCGCCAGGACAAGGGTTCCGGCCAGCAGCGCCCCGAGGTAGGTCTGCACGTTGCCGGTCTGGGCGCGGCGGACCGCGGTGCCGAGTCCGCGGGCGATGCTGCCCGAGCCGCGCACGTAGGTGTCGACGACCTCACGGTCCAGGAAGCGGACGAGCCGGGCGGCGGCCCCGACGGGGCGGACGAACAGCGCCGTGTACAGGGCGTCGAGGTGGAATCCGGTGACGGCGTGGCGGTGGAGCGGGCCGAGCAGCAGCCGGCCGGGGTCCGAGGGGTCCGGGGCGTCCGCGATGGTGCCGTAGGCCGCCGTGTGCGAGGCCATCGCCTCGACCTCCACGAGGGCGGGTTCGGCGTCGGGGTGGGCGGCCACCGCGCCGACCGGGGGGCGGTCGGCGAGCGCGGTGGTGTGGCGCCAGGCCCCGTAGGTGACGAGTCCGCCGGCGAGTCCCACGCCGGTGGAGAGGACGGCGGTCGTGAGGGAGGGCGTGAGGCTGTGTCCGTCGAACCAGTCGGTGAGGACGCCGGCGGCGAGACCGAAGGCGATGGTGGGGACGGCGAGGACCCAGAGGACCGAGGTCATCGCGACGGGCTGCCTGCCGTGGCCGGGGACCTCGGCGCCGCGTCCCCGGAAGGCGAGGAGCCAGAGCCGGGTGGCATAGGCGGCGGTGAGGACGGCGGCGAGGAGCCCCGCGACCAGGATCGTCCAGCCCGCGGCGGCGGGGGCGACGTCGCGGTCACCGAAGGCGGTGTGCTCGGCGGCCACGAGGACGGCTTCCTTGGAGAAGAAGCCGGCGAACGGGGGGATGGCGGCGAGCGCGAGGAGGGCGACGGTCATCGTCCAGTAGGCGTCGGGGATGCGCTTGCTCAGGCCGCCCATGCGGGACATGGCGGCCAGTGAGTTGGTTCCCGCCGCGTGGATGACGACGCCTGCCGCCAGGAAGAGGACGGCTTTGAAGGCACCGTGCGACAGGAGGTGGAAGACGGCGGCCCCGCGGTCGCCGACGGCCAGGGCACCGGACATGTAGCCGAGCTGGCCGATCGTCGAGTAGGCGAGGACGCGCTTGATGTCGTCCTGGGCGAGTGCGGCGAGACCGGAGCCGATCATCGTGACGGCCGCCATGACGGCGAGCACGACGAGGGCCGCGCCGGAGGCGGCGAAGACGGGGAGGAGCCGGGCCACGAAGTAGATGCCGGCGGCGACCATCGTCGCGGCGTGAATGAGCGCCGAGACGGGGGTGGGGCCTGCCATCGCGTCGGGCAGCCAGGTGTGCAGGGGGAACTGCGCGGACTTGCCTGCGACACCGGCGAGGAGCAGCAGGGCGATGAGAGTGGGGTGGTCGAGTCCGCCGTTGTCGACGGCGGCCAGGATGCCGGTGATGCGGAAGGTGCCGGTGTCCGCTGCCAGGGCGAACAGGCCGATGAGGAACGGCACGTCGCCGAGCTTGGTGACGAGGAAGGCCTTGAGCGAGGCGGCGCGGGCCTCGGGGGTCTCCCAGTAGTGCCCGACGAGGAAGTACGAGCAGATGCCCATGATCTCCCAGCCGACCAGGAGCACCATCAGGTCGCCGGAGTAGACGACGAGCAGCATCGCGGAGGTGAAGAGGGAGACGAGGGCGGCGTACGACGGGTAGCGGGCGTCGTTCCTGAGGTAGGCCGTCGAGTAGATCTGCACACAGGTGGCGACGAGCCCGACGAGTACGGCGACGAGGACGGCGAAGCCGTCCAGGTGCAGGGCCAGATCGATCGGGACCGAGCCGGTGGGGGTGAGCTCGGTCGCGGCGTCGATGGCCCGGCCGCCGCCCTGACGCGCGGCGACGACGACGGCGATGACGGCGGCGGCGAGGGTCGGGAGCACCGCGAGGGGGCGGACGAAGCCGGGGGCGGTGCGGCCGAGGAGGAGTCCGGCGACCGCGCCCAGGAAGGGGAGGAGGGGGACGAGGACGGCGAGGGTCGTGGTGGTCACGCGGTGGCCTCTGCCTTCTTTGCCTTCCCTGCCGGAGCAGTGGCCTGGTCAGCGGTGGTGTCCCGGCCGGCGTCGGCCTCGGCGTCGTCGGGGAGTGTCTCGGCGTCGTCGGTCTCCGCGGTGTCGCGGAGGCGGTCGATGTCCGAGCTGCCGCGCTTGCGGTAGACGGCCAGGACGATCGCGAGGCCGATGCCGATCTCGGCGGCGGCGATGGCGATCGTGAAGAGCGTGAGGGCCTGGCCGGAGTGGACGGCGTCGCGGAGCCAGACGTCGAAGGCGACCAGGTTGAGGTTGACGGCGTTGAGCATGAGCTCGACGGACATCAGGACGAGGATCGTGTTGCGGCGGGCGAGTACGCCGTACAGCCCGGTGCAGAAGAGGAGGACGGCGAGGACGGCGGGATAGGCGAGGTGCATCAGCTCTTGTCCTCCCGGTTCGCGGCGGGTCGTTCCGTGCTGCCCGGGCGGTGCTGCGGGGCCCTGCCGCCCTGCTGGTCCTTGCCGTCCTGCGGGGTCTTGGTGCCCTGCGGGGTCTTGCTGCCGAGCGGGCTCCTGCTGCCGAGCGGGCCCTTGCGGTCCGGCTGGTCCTTGCCGCCCTTGCCGCCCTTGGCGTCCTTGCCGTCCTTGCGGGAGAGGACGATCGCGCCGACGAGGGCGGCGAGCAGCAGGACGGAGAGCGCCTCGAAGGGCAGGACCCAGTGCCGGAAGAGAAACTCCCCGGAGGCCTTGGTGGAGCCCTGGGCCGGGCCGTCCAGATTGATCCAGGTCGTGCGGAAGGCGTCCACGACGACCCAGACGAGAGCCCCGGCGGCGGCGACGGAGGCGCCGAGCGCGACCCACCGGTTGCCGGAGTCGGCGTCCGGGGAGCGGCCGATGGGGGCCCTGGTGAGCATCAGCCCGAAGAGGAGGAGGACGACGACGGAACCGACGTAGATCAGGACCTGCACCCACGCGATGAACTCGGCCGTGAGCAGGAGGTACTCCACCGCGATGCCGCCGAGTGCGACGACGAGCCAGAGGGCGGCGTGCACGAGCTGCTTGGTGGTGACGGTGACGACGGCCGCGCCGAGGGTGGCGAGGCCGACGAGGACGAAGGCGATCTCGACGCCGGTCGGGGAGAGGAAGCCGGGCTGACCGGCGATGGCCGCGAGGGTCACTCCTGCCCCTCCTGTTCTGCCGGCCTGCCCGGCCGGTTGTCCTGCTCCGCCTGAGCCTGCTGTGACTGCTGCGACTCCTGGGCCTGCTGGGTCTGCTGGGCTTCCAGGGCCTGCTGTGCCGCCTGGGCCTGGAGCTTGTCGGCCGTCTTGCGTGCGGCGGCGATCTCCTTGGGCTCCTCGGCCCCCGGGTCCAGCGCCGGTGGTTCGGGGACGGTCCACATCCACTCGCGGAGCTTGTCGCGCTCGTGGGTGAGCTCGTGGATGTCCGTCTCCGCGTACTCGAACTCGGGCGACCAGAACAGCGCGTCGAAAGGACAGACCTCGATGCAGATACCGCAGTACATGCAGAGGGCGAAGTCGATCGCGAAGCGGTCGAGGACATTGCGGCTGCGCTCGCGGCCGCCGGGTGCGGCGGCGGGCACCGTCTCCTTGTGGGAGTCGATGTAGATGCACCAGTCGGGGCATTCACGGGCGCAGAGCATGCAGACCGTGCAGTTCTCCTCGAACAGCCCGATGACCCCCCGGGTACGGGGCGGAAGTTCGGGCTGCACGTCCGGGTACTGCGCGGTGACCGTGCGCTTCGTCATGGTCCGCAGGGTCACGGCGAGGCCCTTGGCCAGGCCTGAGCCGGGGATCGGAGGCACTAGTTGATCGCCACCTTCACGATGCCGGTGAGCGCGATCTGCGCGAGAGCGAGGGGGATGAGCGTGGTCCAGGCGAGCTTCTGCAGCTGGTCCTCACGCAGACGGGGGTAGGTGACCCGCAGCCAGATGACGACGAACGCGAGGACGGCGGTCTTGAGCAGGGTCCAGACCCAGCCGAGCCCGTCGGCACCGAGCGGCCCGTGCCATCCGCCGAGGAAGAGGACGGTCGTCAGACCGCACAGGACGACGATTCCGGCGTACTCGGCGAGGAGGAACAGGGCGAAGCGGAGACCGGTGTACTCGGTGTACGCGCCGAAGATGATCTCCGAGTCCGCGACCGGCATGTCGAAGGGCGGGCGCTGGAGTTCGGCGAGTCCGGCCACGAAGAAGACCAGGGCGCCGACGATCTGCCAGGGCAGCCACCACCACTCGAAGGCGTTGAGGATGCCGGGGAGCGAGACGGTGCCTGCCGCCATCGCCACAGAGGCGGCGGCGAGCAGCATCGGCAGTTCGTACGCGAGCAGCTGTGCGGCGGTACGGAGGCCGCCGAGGAGGGAGAACTTGTTGGCCGAGGCCCAGCCCGCCATGAGCGAGCCGAGCACGCCGACGCCCATGATCGCGAGGACGAAGAAGATGCCCGCGTCGACAACCTGGCCGACCGCTCCCTCGCCGGGGCCGATCGGGATGGCGACGATCACGAGGAGGTACGGGAGCAGCGCCACGGCGGGGGCCAGTTGGAAGATGCGCCGGTCCGCGTCGGCCGGTACGACGTCTTCCTTCTGCGCGAACTTCACCCCGTCCGCGACGAGCTGGGCCCAGCCGTGGAACCCGCCCGCGTACATCGGGCCGAGCCGGCCCTGCATGTGGGCCATCACCTTGTGCTCGGCCTGTCCCACGACGAGCGGGACGACCATGAACACGGCAAAGACGATGACGAGGCGGAGGGCGACGTCGAGTACGTCGTTCACGCGGTATCGCCTCCGGCGGGGCGGTCGGGATGGTCGGGGCGGCGGTCGGGATCGTCCGCGCTGTCGGTGCGGTCCGTGGTGTGTGCGCGGTCCGTGTCGTCCGTACGAGCCGCGCTGTCGGAGCCGCCGGAGCTGTCTGGCCCGTCCGAGCCGTTGGAGCTGCCGGAGTCGTCCGTGCTGTCCGTCCGGGGGGCGGGCGCGGCCTGTTGCGGCGCAGCGGCCGACTCCGGGGCGGTCCGCTCCGGCTCAGGCGCAGCCTGCTCAGGTGCGGCCTGTTCCGGCGCAGCGGCCGACTCCGGGGCGGCCGGCTCCCGCTCAGGCGCAGCCTGCTCAGGTGCGGCCGACTCCGGCTTCGTGTCGAAAGCGGGGCGGGCGTCGTGCCAGGGGGCGTCCGCGCTGCCCGCCGCGCCCTTCGCTCGGGGTGCTTCCGCGCCCGCGTCGCTCGCCGCCCCGGCCTCGGGCGCCGTCGTCGGGCCCGGGGTCTGGCTCGCCGAGCCCTGGGAGGCGCTGCGGGTACGGCGCGGTCGCGCCGCGCGAGGGGCCTCCGCCCCTCCCGCGGAAGCGTCCGGAGCCGGAGCTGGAGCCGTGCCCCGAGCACCCGGAGCCACGCCGGACGCATCCGGTGCGGCGTCCGGAGCCGCCGCGGACCGCTGTGCGGCCGAGCCCTCGCTCACGCTGCGGGCCCGGCGCGCCGGACGGTCGCCCGCCGCGCCCGCAGCTCGCGCGCCCCGGGCCGGGCGGGCGGGAGCGGGCGGGAGCTGGCCCTTGAGCGGGCCCCACTCGTTGGGGTCGGGCACGCCCGGCGGCAGCATCGTGCGCCGCTTGGGCCCGCCGTGTTCGGACTCGCCCGGCTCCTTGGCGCCCGGCCACGCCTTGGCGACCCGCGCCGCCAGGACGAAGTCCTTGCGCAGCGGATGCCCTTCGAAGGCCTCGGGCAGCAGCAGCGGGACCAGATGGGGGTGGCCGTCGAAGCCGACACCGAACATCTCGTGCGTCTCGCGCTCGTGCCACGCCGCGCCCGCGTAGACGCCGATGGCGCTGGGCAGGACGGGGGCCTCGTGCGGAACGGTCGTACGGACCAGCAGCCGCCGGACCCTGCCCTCCCCGAGCGCCGCGACATGGGCGCAGACCCGGAAGCCGGTGCCGGGCTCGTCGACGGCGCTCAGCCAGTCGAAGTAGGTGCAGCCCAGTGCGTCGCGCGCCGTTTCGAGGGCGGTGATCCAGGAGGCGGCGGGGACGTCCACGGTCAGCAGGTCGTAGGCGTGCGTGGCGGTGGCGTCAGCGCCGAAGACGTCGGTGACGGCGTCGGGCAGCCGGTCGTAGGCAGCGGCAGCGGTGTCGGCGGCGGTCACTCCCGCTCCTCCCCCGGTGCCTTCGGGGCGGCGACGAGCCCGCTGCGCAGCGCGGCGGTCGAGGGGCGGGCGGTGTCCTGCGTGCCGTACCGCTCGGCGAGCGATTCGCGGGCGATCTTCTCCTGGAGCTTGAGGATGCCCTGGAGGAGCGCCTCGGGCCGGGGCGGGCAGCCGGGCACATAGACGTCGACGGGGATGATCTGGTCGACGCCCTTCGTCACGGAGTACGAATCCCAGTACGGTCCGCCGCAGTTGGAGCAGGCTCCGAAGGAGATGACGTACTTCGGCTCGGGCATCTGCTCGTACAGCCGCTTGACCGCCGGGGCCATCTTGTCCGTCACCGTGCCGGAGACGACCATCAGGTCGGCCTGCCGGGGGCCCGGGGCGAAGGGAATGACGCCGAGCCGGATGAAGTCGTGGCGGGCCATGGACGCGGCGATGAATTCGATGGCGCAGCAGGCGAGTCCGAAGTTGAAGACCCACAGGCTGTAGCGGCGGCCCCAGTTGAGGACCACCTTCATCGGTTCGGGCGCGAGCCGGGACAGCACGCCGAGCTTCTTCGGCTCGGGCAGCAGCGTCGGATCGGGCAGCGACACGGGGGGTTCGGGGTTCGGCCGGCTGGTCACGCCCATTCGAGGACGCCCTTCTTCCATGCGTAGAGCAGTCCCACGGCCAGGAAACCGAGGAAGATGAACATCTCCACCAGCGTCGTCGCACCGTATCCGGGGGCCGCGAAGACCGTCGCCCACGGGAACAGGAAGATCGAGTCGACTGCGAAGATCACGTACAGGAACGCGTACACGTAATAGCGAACCTGGGTGTGGGCCCAGCCCTCCCCCACGGGGTCCACTCCGCATTCGTACGTGAGGAGTTTCTCCGGCGTCGGGACCACGGGCCTCAGCAGCCGGCCGGCCCCGAAGGCGACGGCGACGAACAGCACGCCGACCAGGGCGAGCAGTCCGACCACTGAATAGCTCTGGAAGTAGTCCGACGCGAGAACGGTCGGTCCCGGCACGTCCGCCACGTCCGCCCCTCGCTCCCTAACCTGTTCGACGGTCTGTACGCACGGGAGTCTAGGCCCTGTTAAAGGGACGGTAAGCAGCCCGTGGCACAACAGGTGATGCGAGCGTGACGCGAGCGGTGGCGCGCGAGGTGGGGTTATCCCTACTCCGCCTCACCCACGGACCCCATGGCGTGGGGGCGCCCCGCCCGGCACGCTGGTCGTATGACCATGAGCCCCTCCCTGCCGGACAACGACCGGCCGCCGCCCGCGCGCTTCGCCTTCGACCGGTACACGTGGAAGGAGATCGCCTATCTCCTGGCCAATCTGCCGATGGCGGTCGCGGGCTTCGTCTATGCCGTGTTCCTGGTCGGTGTGGGTGCCGGGCTCTCGGTCACCGTGATCGGTCTGCCGCTGCTCGCGCTCGGGCTGACGGGCGCGCGGTGGCTCGGCCGGGCCGAGCGCGGCAGGGCGCGCGGCATGCTCGGCCTGCGGGTCGAGGAGCCGAGTCCGATGCCTCGCGGTCTGCGCGGCGGGGGCTTCTTCACCTGGCTCTGGTCGGGGCTGAGGGACCCGGTGGGCTGGCGGGCGTTGCTGTTCTCGTTCATGCGGCTGCCGTGGGGGATCGCGACGTTCGTGGTGACGCTGGTGGGCCTGTTCGTGCTCTGGCCGGTGCTTCCGTTCATCGCACGCGGTCTGACGAACGCGGACCGGGCGATGGTGCGGGGGCTGCTCTCGCCCTCCGACGAGCTGGAGCGCAGGATCGCCGAGCTGGAGTCGGACCGGGGCGTGGTCGTCGACACCGCCGCCGCCGACCTGCGCCGCATCGAGCGTGACCTCCACGACGGCGCGCAGGCCCGCCTCGTCGCCCTCGCCATGGGCCTCGGCCTGGCGAAGGAGAAGCTCTCCGACGACCCGGAGGCCGCAGCCCGCATGGTCGACGAGGCACACGGCGAGGTCAAGGTCGCCCTCCAGGAACTCCGCGACCTCGCCCGGGGTATCCACCCCGCCGTCCTCACCGACCGTGGCCTGGACGCCGCGCTCTCCGCCATCGCCTCACGCTGCACCGTCCCCGTGACCGTGTCGGTGCAGCTGACGGGCCGGCCGGCCGAGGCCATCGAGGGCATCGCGTACTTCACGGTCTCCGAACTGCTCCAGAACGTCAGCAAGCACAGCCGCGCCGCCTCCGCGGCGGTCGACGTCTGGCGGTCCGGCGACCGGCTGATGCTCCAGGTCCGGGACGACGGCGTCGGCGGTGCAAGCCTCGAGGGGGGTACGGGCATGTCGGGGCTCGCGGAGCGGCTCGGGGCGGTCGACGGGCTGTTCGTACTGGACTCCCCGGAGGGCGGCCCCACGACGGTCACCGCGGAACTGCCGTGGCGCGACCGCGCCGGCGTACCGGCGAAACGGGTCGAACGCGCGTGACCCGACAGGGACCCGACGGCACGCCCTCGGGCCCCCACGCCCCCACACCGTCAGGGTGGGGAAAACCCCCTGCCGGATACGGAGACCCTCCTCATGGTGTGTGGTCCCCCGGCACAGCAGTCTTGAGATATCAGCCGTTGTATCGGCCCGCGGGGGCCATCCCCGCCAGAAGAAACGGACGGACGCCACTCATGGCCACGGCATACGGACCGGACACCCGGGACCATTACAGGCGGCCCGGCACCGGGTCGGGGAGCCGGCCCCCGGCGAAGCACTTCTTCCCGGCGGCTCTCCGCGCGCCCTTCGAGGCGCGTATCTGGCGCGAGCTGGGCTATGTGGTCCTGAGCCTGCCGATCAGCGTGGTGCTGTTCAGCTTCGCGGTCACCATGGTGTCGCTGGGCCTGGGCATGCTGATCACCTTTCTCGGCGTTCCTGTCCTCGCCGCCGGCCTGGCCATGTGCCGCGCGTTCGGGGCGATGGAGCGGGGCCGGGCGCGCGCGCTGCTGAAGCTGGACGTCGCCGAGCCCGCACCGGTGCGCGGCAAGGGCGGCATGATGTCCTGGGTCGGCGCGGTGCTGAAGAGCGGGGTGTCCTGGCGGCATCTGCTGTACGCGGTGCTGCACATGCCGTGGGCGGTGTTCGCGTTCAACGTCGCGGTGATCCTCTGGGCGTACGGCTGGGCGATGTTCACGTATCCGCTGTGGCGCTGGGTCTTCCCGGTGTTCGTGGGTGTCGACGGCATCCAGTTGTACGGCGACAGGACGCACGCGATCTACCTGGACACGCCCTTCGAGATCGCGGTCACCAGCCTGCTGGGCCTGGCGCTCGTGCTGGTCACCCCGTGGGTCGTGCGCGGCCTGGTGTCCGTGGACCGGGCGATGGTGCGGGGGCTGCTCGGCCCCTCCCGGCTGGCCAGCCGGGTCTCGGAGCTGGAGTCGGACCGGGGTGTGGTCGTGGACACCGCCGCCGCCGACCTGCGCCGCATCGAGCGTGACCTCCACGACGGCGCGCAGGCCCGGCTCGTCGCCCTCGCCATGGACCTGGGTCTGGCGAAGGAGAAGATGAACGAGGACCCGGAGGCCGCGGCCCGGATGGTCGACGAGGCCCACGGCGAGGTCAAGGTCGCCCTCCAGGAACTCCGCGACCTCGCCCGGGGCATCCACCCCGCCGTCCTCACCGACCGCGGCCTGGACGCCGCGCTCTCCGCCATCGCCTCACGCTGCACCGTCCCCGTGAAGGTCGTGGTGGACCTGGACGCACGGCCCGCGCAGGCGATCGAGGGCATCGCCTACTTCACGGTCTCCGAACTGCTCCAGAACATCAGCAAGCACGCCCGGGCCACCCGCGCGTCGGTCGACGTGTGGCGGGCGGGCGACCGGCTGATGCTCCAGATCACCGACAACGGGCGCGGCGGGGCCGATGTGTCGGCGGGCAGCGGGCTGGCCGGTCTGACGGAGCGGCTGGACGCGGTCGACGGCGTCCTCGTCGTCGACTCCCCCGCCGGCGGCCCGACCACGGTCACCGCCGAGCTCCCCTGGCGGGGCTGATCACGGGTCCCGTACGGGCCCGACCGCAGTGGTGCCCCGGCCGCCGTCATGGCGGCCGGGGCAGCACTGCGTGCCCGGTGGGCGGCGCGACCACGGGTGTACGGCCCGTCCGGGCGCCGATGCTGGAATGCTGGACCGACAGTGCGGCGCGGAGAGCGGCGTACACGGGGAACAACCGACAGTGGGGGACACAACGTCGTGGAGGAAAGAGTGCGGGTCGTCATCGCCGAGGATTCGGTGCTGCTCCGGGAGGGGCTCACCCGGCTGCTGACAGATCTCGGGCACGACGTCGTCGCGGGAGTGGGGGACGCCGAGGCGCTGATCAAGACGGTGAACGACCTCGCCGCGCAGGACGCGCTGCCGGACGTGGTCGTCGCCGATGTGCGGATGCCGCCGACCCACACCGACGAGGGCGTGCGGGCCGCGGTGCGGCTGCGGAAGGACTACCCGCACATCGGGGTGCTGGTGCTCTCCCAGTACGTCGAGGAGGAGTACGCCACCGAGCTGCTGGCCGGGAGCAGCCGCGGGGTGGGCTATCTGCTCAAGGACCGGGTCGCCGAGGTCAGGGAGTTCGTGGACGCCGTGGTGCGGGTGGCGCAGGGCGGGACCGCGCTGGACCCGGAGGTGGTGGCCCAGCTGCTGGGCCGGAGCCGCAAGCAGGACGTGCTGGCGGGGCTCACACCGCGCGAGCGCGAGGTCCTCGGCCTGATGGCGGAAGGGCGTACGAATTCGGCCGTCGCCCGGCAGCTGGTGGTGAGCGACGGGGCCGTGGAGAAGCACGTCAGCAACATCTTCCTGAAACTGGGCCTGTCGCCCAGCGACGGAGATCATCGGCGCGTTCTCGCTGTTCTGACCTACCTGAAGTCCTAGCAACCCGATGATCTATCGGCGATGATCTGAACGATCAACCCCCTGGTCAAGCGGAACACCGGACCTACGACGAAAGGATTATCGGCGCGGTCGTCGGGGTGTTTCATCTCCGGCGGTGCTCACCTCCGATGTTTGATCTCCGGCGGTGTTCACCTCCGGTGACCGGGGGCCCGGGAATATGGCCGAACGTGAGGGATCGATGTCTCGAAAGAGCATGGGTGCCTCGGAAACGCGTCCACCATATGACCGGTCCAAGGAAGGCGACCCTTACAGAAGTAGGGTGGGGCCTGGACCGCCGGCGGGCCGGCCGGTCCCGAGCCGCCGCCCCTAGGGAGGTCCAGTTCAGTGACCAGCCAGGTCAGTAGCCCAGCCGGTAAGTCCGATGAGGCCAGCGAGGCTGTCGTCGGGGAGCAGCGCGCCCCGCACATTGAGCGTTCGGGTGCCACCGAGAAGGAAATCCGCCGTCTGGACCGGGTGATCATTCGTTTCGCGGGTGACTCGGGTGACGGCATGCAGTTGACGGGTGACCGGTTCACGTCGGAGACGGCGTCGTTCGGGAACGACCTGTCGACGCTGCCGAACTTCCCGGCCGAGATCCGGGCGCCCGCGGGGACGCTGCCGGGTGTGTCGTCGTTCCAGCTGCATTTCGCGGACCACGACATCCTGACGCCCGGCGACGCGCCGAATGTGCTGGTCGCGATGAATCCCGCCGCCCTGAAGGCGAATATCGCCGATGTGCCGCGCGGGGCGGACATCATCGTGAACACGGACGAGTTCACGAAGCGCCCGATGGCGAAGGTCGGATATACGGAGTCGCCCCTCGAGGACGATTCACTCGGGGCGTACAACGTACATCCCGTGCCTTTGACGACGTTGACGATCGAGGCGCTGAAGGAGTTCGGGCTTTCCCGTAAGGAGGCCGAGCGGTCGAAGAACATGTTCGCGCTCGGGCTGTTGTCCTGGATGTACAACCGTCCGACCGAGGGTACGGAGGCGTTCCTCCGGTCGAAGTTCGCGAAGAAGCCGACCATCGCAGAGGCGAATGTGGCGGCGTTCAGGGCGGGCTGGAATTTCGGTGAGACCACGGAGGATTTCGCGGTCTCGTACGAGGTCGCACCGGCGTCGCAGGCATTCCCCACGGGCACCTACCGAAATATCTCGGGGAACCTGGCTTTGTCGTACGGCCTGATCGCGGCGGGCCGGCAGGCCGAACTCCCGGTGTACCTGGGTTCGTATCCGATCACTCCGGCCTCCGACATCCTGCATGAACTCAGCAAGCACAAGAATTTCGGTGTGCGGACCTTCCAGGCGGAGGACGAGATCGCCGGGATCGGGGCGGCGCTGGGTGCCGCCTTCGGCGGGTCCCTGGGGGTGACGACGACGTCGGGGCCGGGTGTGGCGCTGAAGTCGGAGACGATCGGTCTGGCGGTGTCGCTGGAGCTCCCGCTGCTGATCATCGACATCCAGCGCGGCGGCCCCTCCACCGGTCTGCCGACCAAGACGGAGCAGGCGGACCTGCTCCAGGCCATGTACGGGCGCAACGGCGAGGCGCCGGTCCCGATCGTGGCGCCGAGGACCCCGGCGGACTGCTTCGACGCGGCCCTGGACGCCGCGCGGATCGCGCTGACGTACCGGACCCCGGTCTTCCTGCTGTCCGACGGCTATCTGGCGAACGGCTCCGAGCCGTGGCGGATCCCCGAGACGGACAGCCTCCCCGATCTGCGGACGCGGTTCGCCAGCGGGCCGAACCACGAACTCGCGGACGGCACGGAGGTGTTCTGGCCCTACAAGCGGGACCCCCAGACCCTGGCGCGTCCCTGGGCCGTGCCCGGCACTCCCGGCCTCGAACACCGCATCGGCGGGATCGAGAAGCAGGACGGCACGGGCAACATCTCCTACGACCCGGCCAACCACGACTTCATGGTCCGCACCCGCCAGGCGAAGATCGACGGCATCGAGGTGCCCGATCTGGAGGTCGACGACCCGGCCGAGGCGAGGACCCTGGTCCTGGGCTGGGGCTCGACGTACGGGCCGATCACCGCGGCGGTGCGCAGGCTCCGCGCGGCGGGCGAGACGATCGCGCAGGCCCATCTGCGCCATCTCAACCCGTTCCCGGGGAATCTGGGCGAGGTGCTGAGGCGTTACGACAAGGTCGTCGTCCCCGAGATGAACCTCGGCCAGCTCGCCCTGCTGCTGAGGGCCAAGTACCTCGTGGACGCGCGGAGTTACAACCAGGTCAACGGAATGCCCTTCAAGGCCGAGCAGCTCGCCACCGCCCTCAAGGAGGCCATCGATGCCTGACGCCAACGAACTCCTCCAGCTGGTCCCCAAGGCCGAGGGCGCGCAGTCCATGAAGGACTTCAAGTCCGACCAGGAGGTGCGCTGGTGCCCGGGCTGCGGTGACTACGCGGTCCTCGCGGCCGTGCAGGGCTTCATGCCCGAACTGGGGCTGGCCAAGGAGAACATCACGTTCGTCTCCGGCATCGGCTGCTCGTCCCGCTTCCCGTACTACATGAACACGTACGGGATGCACTCCATCCACGGCCGGGCCCCCTCCATCGCGACCGGCCTGGCCACCTCCCGCCGTGACCTGTCCGTCTGGGTCGTCACCGGCGACGGCGACGCCCTCTCCATCGGCGGCAACCACCTCATCCACGCCCTGCGCCGCAACGTCAACCTCAAGATCCTGCTCTTCAACAACCGGATCTACGGCCTCACCAAGGGCCAGTACAGCCCGACCTCCGAGGTCGGCAAGATCACCAAGTCGACGCCGATGGGCTCCCTGGACGCGCCCTTCAACCCGGTCTCGCTCGCCCTCGGCGCCGAGGCCACCTTCGTCGCCCGCACCGTGGACTCCGACCGCAAGCACCTCACGAGCGTGCTGCGCGCGGCGGCCGACCACCCCGGCACGGCGCTCGTGGAGATCTACCAGAACTGCAACATCTTCAACGACGGCGCGTTCGAGGTCCTCAAGGACAAGGAGCGGGCCGAGGAGGCGGTCATCCGCCTCGAACACGGCAAGCCGATCCGATTCGGTGCGGAAGGCTCCAAGGGCGTCGTCCGCGACCCCCTGACGGGTGACCTGAGCGTGGTGGCGGTCACCGAGGAGAACCAGTCGCGGATCCTCGTCCACGACGCGCACAACCCCAGCCCCACGACAGCCTTCGCGCTGTCCCGGCTGGCCGACGCCGACACCCTGCACCACACGCCCATCGGCGTCCTGCGCAGTGTGGAGCGCCCGGTCTACGACGTGCTCATGTCCGACCAGCTCGACACCGCGGTCGAGCAGCAGGGCAAGGGCGACCTGGGCGCGCTGCTGGCCGGGAACGACACCTGGACCGTGGTCGGCTGACCCGCCGTCACCCCTGGCCACCGGGGCCCGGAGCCGGTCGGCTCCGGGCTTCGTCGTATGCCTCGCGGGACGTCTCGACGTCGTCGAGCCGGCGCTCCGCCCACCTGGCGAGGCCCCAGACCTGGTCGGCGGCCTCCTTGCCCAGCGGGGTGAGCGAGTAGTCCACCCTCGGCGGGATGACGGGCTTGGCGTCCCGGTGCACGAAGCCGTCGCGCTCCAGTGTCTGCAGGGTCTGGGCCAGCATCTTCTCGCTGACGCCGCCCACGGAGCGGCGGAGCTCGCTGAAGCGGTACGAGCGCTCCAGCAGCGCCGCGAGCACGAGTACTCCCCAGCGGCTGGTGACGTGTTCCAGCACCAGCCGGGAGGGGCACATCGGCTGGTTGACGCTGGCGGTCCTGCTGGTGCTTACGCTCATACCAGTACCTTACTTCAAAGTGGGTACTTTCTTCTGGAAAGTGCCCGTCCTACAGTGAGTGGACAGAGCCCCAAGGATCAGCGCAGCAGGAGGAACCCCCATGAGCATCGTTGTCACCGGAGCCACCGGCGAGCTCGGCCGTCTCGTCGTCGAGCGGCTGCTCGCCACCGTCCCGGCCGATTCGGTCGCCGCGGTCGTGCGGGACAAGGAGAAGGCCGCCCCGCTCGCCGCCCGGGGCGTCGAGATCCGGGTCGCCGACTACGACAGCCCCGAGACCCTCGCCGCCGCCTTCCGGGCCGGCGACCGCGTGCTGCTGATCTCGGCCAACGAGGTCGGCAGGCGGATTCCGCAGCACACCGCCGTGATCGACGCCGCCAAGGCCGCGGGCGTCGCCCAGCTCGCGTACACGGGCGTGCTGGGCGGGCCGGACGCGGACTTCCGGCTGGCCGCCGAGCACAAGGTGACCGAGCAGCTGATCCTGGACTCCGGGCTCCCGTACACCTTCCTGCGCAACGGCTGGTACACCGAGAACTACACCGCGAACCTGGCTCCGGTCCTGGAGCACGGCGCCGTCGTCGCCAACGCGGGCGAGGGCCGGATCGCCGTCGCCACCCGCGCCGACTACGCGGACGCCGCCGCGGCCGTGCTGACCGGCGAGGGACACCTCGGCATGGCGTACGAGCTGAGCGGGGACACCGCCTGGTCGCTGGCCGAGTACGCCGCGGTGGTGTCGGAGGCGGCCGGCCGGGAGATCGCGTACAGGAACGTCCCGGCCGCCGTGCACCAGGAGATCCTCGTCGGGGCCGGGCTGCCCGAGCCCTTCGCCGCGATCCTGGTCGACGTCGACGAGGCCATCGCGCGCGGCCTGCTCGCCGGCACGAGCGGGGACCTGGCCCGTCTGATCGGCCGGCCGACGACGCCGCTGGCCGAGACGGTCGCCGCGGCGGTGGCCGCCGCCTGAGCGGACATCCCCACCACCCATGTCACGACCGTTTCCATGAGACGGCAATGACAGAGGGCTCCCCCGGGCGCTACCGTCGTGCAGTCGGCCGACCGCCGGCTCCAGGAGTGCCGGGGAGGGCCCGTGAAGGGGAAGAACGAGCAGCGGGCAGGCCTGCTGTACGGAATCGGCGCGTACGGGATGTGGGGCCTGGTGCCCCTGTTCTGGCCGCTGCTGGAGCCGTCGGGCGCGGTGGAGATCCTCGCCCACCGCATGGTCTGGTCGCTGGGGGTC
This sequence comes from Streptomyces sp. NPDC002125, assembly GCF_053593715.1. Taxonomy (NCBI): domain Bacteria; kingdom Bacillati; phylum Actinomycetota; class Actinomycetes; order Kitasatosporales; family Streptomycetaceae; genus Streptomyces; species Streptomyces sp. NPDC002125. The sequence continues at coordinate 238,893 of NZ_JBSFDD010000008.1, forward strand.
GTCGGCATCGCCCTGCTGTTCCTGCGCCGCTGGGCCTGGGTCGGCGAGCTGCTGCACCAGCCCCGGCGGCTGGGGCTGATCGCGGTCGCCGCGACCGTGATCTCGGTCAACTGGGGGCTGTACATCTGGGCCGTCAACGACGGCCATGTCGTCGAGGCCTCGCTCGGCTACTTCATCAACCCGCTGGTCACCATCGCCATGGGCGTCGTGCTGCTCGGCGAGCGCCTGCGGCCCGTGCAGTGGGCGGCGGTGGCGACGGGTTTCGCGGCGGTGCTCGTGCTGGCGATCGGCTACGGGCAACCGCCGTGGATCTCGCTGGTGCTGGCCTTCTCCTTCGCGACGTACGGCCTGGCGAAGAAGAAGGTCGACATGGGCGGCCTGGAGTCCCTGGCCGCCGAGACCGCCGTCCTCTTCCTGCCCGCGCTCGGCTTCCTGCTGTGGCTCGGGGCGAGCGGCGACGCGACCTTCCTCTCCGGGGGCGCGGGCCACGGAGCCCTGCTCGCCGCCACCGGGCTCGTCACCGCGATCCCGCTCGTCTGCTTCGGCGCCGCGGCGATCCGGGTGCCGCTGTCCGTGCTGGGACTGCTCCAGTACCTGGCGCCGGTCTTCCAGTTCACCCTCGGCATCCTGTACTTCCACGAGGAGATGCCGCCCGAGCGCTGGGCCGGCTTCGGGCTGGTCTGGGTGGCGCTGGTGATGCTGACCTGGGACGCGCTGCGGACCGCGCGGCGCACCCGGGCGGAGGCGCTGCGTCTGGCCGTACGGGCCGCGGAGGCGGCCTCGCCCACAGGAGCGACCGCCGCGTCCCCGGCCGGGTCGGACACCTCGGGCATAAAATAATTACCCAGTTGCCTTTTTAACTCGGTTGCGTTTTCCTGGACCCACAGGACGACGCGAACCGAGGAGCAGGCATGACCGACGTACTGATCGTGGGCGCGGGCCCGACCGGACTGACGCTCGCGTGCGATCTCGCCCGGCGCGGGATCGCCGTACGGATCGTGGACAGGTCGCCGGAGCATCCGCGCACCTCCCGGTCCAAGGGGCCCAACCCCCGCTCGCTGGAGGTCCTGGAGGACCTCGGTGTCATCGGCGCGGTGCTGGAGTCGAGCGCGGCGCCGCCGGTCATGCGCAAGTACCGCGACGGCGAGCCCGTCGCCGACACCGACCCGTACGCCGGCTCCTCGCCCGCCCCGGACGCGCCCTACGACCGGGGCCGGCTGATCGCCCAGTGGCGGCTGGAGGAGATCCTCCGCGACCGCCTCGCCGAGCACGGCGCCGCCGTCGAGACGGGCAGCGAGGTCGTGGGGCTCACCGACGACGGGACCTCGGTGGCCGTGGCCTTCGCCGACGGCTCCCGTACCGAGGCGCGCTACGTGGTGGGCTGCGACGGCGCCCACAGCCGCGTACGCAAACTGCTGGGCGTCCCGTTCGACGGCGAGACGGACGAGGAACAGGTGATGGTCTGCGGCGACGTCGAGATCACCCCGGGCGTGCTGGACCGGGGCGTCTGGCACCAGTGGTTCGACACGGACGGCGCCGTCATGCTCTGCCCCGTCCCCGGCACCCGGTCCGGCTGGTGGTTCCAGTCCGGCCCGGAGAGGGACTCCGGCGGGCGCCCGCTCGCCCCCACCGTGGAAGGCTTCCGGCGGCTCTTCGCCCGGCACACCCGGCTCCCCGCCGACCGTCTCACCGGGGGCGCCCTGCTCTCGACGTACCGGGTTAACGTGCGGATGGCGGACCGCTACCGGGTGGGCAGGGTGCTGCTCGCGGGGGACGCCGCGCATGTGCACGCGATCGCGGGCGGCCTCGGTATGAACACCGGCATCCAGGACTCCTTCAACCTCGGCTGGAAGCTCGCCCAGGTGGTGCGGGGCCGGGCGGACACGGAGCTGCTGGACACCTACGAGGAGGAGCGGCTGCCGGTCGCCGCCTGGACGCTGGACATCACCTCGGAGCGGCTGCGGGCCACGCTGGAGGCGATCACGAAGCCGGGCGGCGGGCTCGACAGCGCCGTCACGCCGGCCATGTCGGGGCTCGACCGGGGCTACCGGTGGAGTTCGCTCGCCCGGCCGGGAGGCGGGGGCGAGCTGCGGTCCGGCGACCGCGCGCCGGACGCCCCCTGCCACGACGCGGCGAGCGGGGAGCCCACCCGGCTCTTCCAGGTCTTCGCCGGACCGCACATCACCGTGCTGGGCTTCGGTGCGGCCAGCGGGCCCGCACTGCGCGCGGCGGCCTCGACCCACGGCGACGCGGTGCGCACCTGCCTGGTGGACGGCCCCGGGGCCGTGGCCGCCGGGTCGGCCGACGCCGGACCGTACGCCCTGCACGACCGGCAGGGGCTGGCCCGCGCGGCGTACGGGGTCCGGGGGGACGGCGTCGTGGTGGTCCGGCCCGACAACCACGTGGGGCTGATCGCGAAGGCGGACGACGAGCGCTCCGTACGGGAGTATCTGGCCGCTCTCGACGGGGCCCGGGAGCCGGACCGCGTGGAGTGGGCAGGCATGGTGGACGGCGCACGCAAAGGCTGATTGAGTGCCCGGATGGGGACCATCCTGAGGGACATGAGGCACGTTCAGTGGCATGAGCTGCGCCACGCCCAGGGCTCCGCGTCCCAGGTCCCCGGGCTGCTCTCACGGATCGCCTGGGGCGACAGCGAGTCGGCCGAGGACGCGCTCAGCGATCTCGGCCGGTGGATAGCCACGATGTCCGTGTTCGACGCGACGGTCGCCACCGTGCCGTTCCTCTGGGAGCTCGCCGCCATGGAGACGGTGAAGGACCGGGCCGGGGTGCTCGGCCTGCTGGGGACGATCCTCGCGCACGGCCACGCCCACCACCCGGAGTGGACCAGGGGCGCGCATCTGGCGGTCCTGGCGGGCCGGACGACCGCCGAGCGGCTGGCCGGGGACGAGGACCCGGCGGTGCGGGCGGCGGCGGACGAGCTGCTCGGGGCCCTCGGCGGTCACGTCTGCGAGACCTGCCCGCCGCGGTGAGGCACCGCTCCTCTCCCCCGCCTTCCGGCCGCCCTCGCGGGCCTTCGCCGTCCGCCGGAGCGCGCCGCACGGTTCACGGGCGCGGCCCGGCCGTATAAACAGGTCCCATGACCCTGCACTGGAAACTCGTCGTCGACGCCGGCGACCCGCATGCCCAGGCCGACTTCTGGGCGGAGACGCTCGGCTATCTCGTCGAGGACAACAGCGCCCTGATCGCTGAGCTGCTCGCCGCCGGGGCGGCGCCCGAGGCCGCCACGGTCGAGTCGCACGGGCGCCGGGCCTGGCGCGATCTCGTCGCGGTACGGCATCCGGACGATCCGTACGACGCGAGGAGCGGGACCGGGCTCGGGCGGCGGCTGCTCTTCCAGCGCGTACCGGAGCCGAAGACGGTGAAGAACCGCCTGCATGTGGACGTCCACTCGGCCGCCGGGGAGCGCGAGGCGGAGGTGGAGCGGATCGTGGGGCTGGGCGCGAGCGTGCTGAGGGCCGTCGAGCACCCCGGGGGCTCGTGGACGGTGCTCCAGGACCCGGAGGGCAACGAATTCTGCGTCCACTGAGAGGCGCCCGCCGTCCTCGCAGGTCAGCGGCGTACGGCCGGAAGGCGATCTCTCTAGGCTGACCTCATGTTCACGCCACCCGCCGCATACACCCTCGTCGCCACGGATCTGGACGGCACCCTGCTGCGTTCCGACGACTCCGTGAGCCCCCGTTCCCGCGCCGCGCTGGCCCGCGCCGCGTCGGCCGGCGCGCGGCATCTGATCGTCACGGGCCGCCCCGTGCCCGGCATACGCGCCCTGCTCCCGGACCTCGGCTACGACGGCCTCGCGGTCTGCGGGCAGGGCGCGCAGGTGTACGACGCCGGGTCGGCCCGCATGCTGAGCTCGGTGCCGCTGGACCGGGGCCTGGCCGACACCGCGCTCGGCAAGATCGAGGCCGAGGTGGGGCAGGTCTTCGCCGCGGTCGACCAGGACGGCCCCGACGGCAGGACACTGATCGAGCCGGGCTACCGCATGCCGCACCCCAGCCTCCCCGCCCAACGGGCCGGGCGGCGCCAGGAGCTCTGGGCGGCGCCGGTCATCAAGGTGCTCATACGCCACCCCGAGCTGACGGACGACGAACTGGCCGCCGCCGCGCGGGGCGCCGTGGGCGATCTGGCGTCCGTGACGATGGCAGGCCCCGGCACGGTCGAGCTGGCTCCGTACGGCGTGGACAAGGGCACCGGCATCGCCCTGGCCGCCGGGCTGCTGGACCGTGACCTCGCCGGGGCGGTGGCGTTCGGCGACATGCCCAACGACCTGCCGATGTTCCGCCGTTCGGGCCACCGGGTGGCGATGGGGAACGCCCACGCGGAGCTGAAGGCCGAGGCCGACGAGATCACGCTGTCGAACGGGGACGACGGGGTCGCGGTGGTCCTTGAGCGGCTGTTCGACTGAGGGCGCGCTCAATGCCGGCTCACGCGGGGCCTCACGCCCGGACTTCACCCCTGGCACCGGCGGCCGAAAAACACCTCCCGGAAACTTCATGCACATGCATATGATGCGTACGCCGGTAAAAACCGCACGCGCCATATTGGGGGCACCTCATGAGCACACGCAGTTTCCTCTTCCTCCTCGGCAGCAGCCGCTCCGACGGCAACACGCTGAGGCTCGCCCGGCTCGCGGCGGAGCAGCTCCCGCCCGGCACGGAGCAGCGGTGGCTGGACCTGCGGGACTTCCCCCTGCCGGATTTCGAGGACCGCCGGCACGCGGACGGCCACGACGCCCCCGCCGGGCACGCCGCGACCCTGCTGGAGGCGACCCTCGCCGCGACCGACGTGGTCGTCGCCTCCCCGCTGTACTGGTACGCCGTCTCCACCTCCGCCAAGCGCTACCTCGACCACTGGTCGGGGTGGCTGGAGGTCCCCGGGACCGACTTCAAGCAGCGGATGGCCGGGAAGACCCTGTGGGGCGTCACCGCACTCGCGGACGACGACCCGGAGGTCGCCGAGCCTCTCGTGGGAACGCTGCGGAACTCGGCGCACTACCTCGGGATGCACTGGGGCGGGGTGCTGCTGGGCAACGGCAGCAAGCCCGGCGACGTACTGTCCGACACCGGCGCCACAGCGCGGGCGAAGGACTTCTTCAGCTGACGAGGACTTCCTCAGCAGACGGTGCCGTCCGGGGCCGGGGCGGGAACGGTCCCGCAGGCCCCGTCCGGGACGGCGCGCAGGGACCGCAGGACGTGGGCGACCAGGGAGGCGACGGTCGCCTCGTCCTGCGCCGGCTTCCGCAGGACATGGCGGTAGTAGACGGGCCCGTAGAGCAACTCCACCGCGAGCGGCAGATCGGCGCCGTCCGGTATCTGCCCCTGCTCCTGGGCGCGCCGCAGGCGCCCCACGGCGGCCTCGACGCGCGGGCCGACCAGGTCCTCGCGTACGGCCAGCGCGAGGGCGTCGTCGTGATGCATCTCCGACAGGACACCGCCGTAGACCGGGCCGTAGGGCGGTGTGGAGATCAGCCTCACCAGACCGTTGACGTGTGTCCGCAGATCGGCCTCGATGTCGCCGGTGTCGACGAACGGTGTGGCACCGACGAGCAGCTCGGCGAACGCCTCCAGCATCACCGCGCCCTTCGACGGCCACCAGCGGTAGATCGTCTTCTTGCTCACGCCGGCGCGTGCCGCGATGGCCTCGACGGTGGTCCTGCCGTATCCCCTCTCCGTACACAGCTCCAGGGCGGCGTCCAGCGTCGCCCTTCGTGACCTCTCGCTGCGGCGCAGGGAACTCGGCGATGTGATCATTCGGTGAGCATAGGGGGATTCCGTACACCGCTTATTGACAGGTCGTCGCCAGAAGTCGAACAATGACCAGGCTGGAAACGGAACGTACCGTGTCGTGACGTTCCGTGCCGCACACCGTTCGTGCCGTTCGTGCCGCGACGAGCCGATCGGGGGACGGCTCGACCGGCCGACGGTGCGGACGGATCTTGGCGGGCCCCCTCAGACGGTGATGTCCTTCGCCGTGAAGCGCGCCCACGCCGCCGAGCCGAACACCGCCGCGTAGAGCGCCTGGAGACCCAGGTTCCGCACCATCTCGTCCCAGTAGACGGGGTCGCGCAGCAGGTCCGTGAAGGACAGCCAGTAGTGCGGGAAGAGATACGGATGGACCGCGTCCAGCTGCGGCATCGTGTCCAGGATCTGCGCGGTGATCAGCACCCCGACGGTGGCGGCCATCGCCGCGATCCCGCTGTTGGTGAGGGTCGACACGAAGAGCCCGAGCGCCGCGAACCCCACGAGTGAGGCGGCCACCACGAGCGCGATCAGCCCGGCCCTCAGCAGCCCTTCGCCGAATCCGATCCGGGTTCCCGAAATCGTCGTGACCTCCCCGACGGGGAAGAGCAGGGCCCCCGTCACGAGCGCAAACACCGCGACGACCAGGGTGGCGGTCAGGCAGAAGGCCAGCACCGACGCGTACTTCGCGAGCAGCAGCCGGGTGCGGCCCGCCGGGGCGACCAGCAGATAGCGCAGGGTGCCGCCGCTCGCCTCTCCCGCGACGGAGTCCCCCGCGATGACGCCCACGGCCATCGGCAGGAAGACGGGCAGCGTGGCGGAGAGCGCCGCGAAGACCAGGAACAGGCCGTTGTTGGTGACCTGGGAGAGGAACGCGGGGCCTCCCCCGTCACCGCCCGGCCCGCCCCGGGAGCCGTCGCCGGTCTCGATGCGCACGGCGATCCCGATGAGCACGGGCACCGCGGCCAGCACTCCGAGCAGGGCCACGGTGCGCCATCTGCGCAGGGTGGTGACCAGCTCGGAGCGGAGGATGCCGAGCGTCCACAGCGCGCGGGGCGGCGGGGCGGTCGTGAGTTCAGCCTGCGACATCGAATCCCTCTCCGGTGAGTGCGACGAAGGCGTCCTCCAGCGAGGCCCGTTCGACGCCGAAGGCGCGTACGCGGACGCCTCCGCGCACCAGGGCGGCGCTGAGGTCGGCGAGCTCCACCTCGCCCGGCGGCGCGTCGGCGCTCACCCGGTCCCCGTCGGTGACGAGGCCCCTCACGCCGTGCTCCGCGAGGATGCGGGCGGCCTCGCCCGGGTCCGGGGTGGTGACGGCGAGCCGGCCCCGGGCGCCCGCGGCGAGCGCGGCAACCGGGCCCTGGACGAGGAGCCGGCCCCGGGCCATCACCGCCGCGTGGGTGCAGACCTGTTCGATCTCGTCGAGCAGATGGGAGGAGAGGAAGACGGTGGTGCCCTCGGCCGCCAGCTCCCTGACCAGGGACCGGATCTCGCGCATGCCCTGCGGGTCGAGCCCGTTGGTCGGTTCGTCCAGGACGAGCAGTCGGCGCGGCTGGAGCAGGGCGGCGGCGAGCCCGAGGCGCTGCTTCATCCCGAGCGAGTAGGCCTTGGCCTTCTTCCCCGCCGCCGCGCCGAGCCCGACCCGCTCCAGGGCGTTCTCCACCCGGGCGCGCCGGGTGCGGGGGTCCGCCGTCGGGTCGGCGGAGTCGAACCGGCCGAGATTGGCCCGGCCCGTCAGGAAGCCGTACAGCGCGGGGCCTTCGATCAGGGCGCCGACCTGCGGGAGCACGGTGCGGGCCGCGCCGGGCATGGGGCGGCCCAGGACATGGGCGGTGCCGGCCGTCGGGTCGATGAGGCCCATGAGCATCCGGATCGTGGTGGTCTTGCCCGAGCCGTTGGGCCCCAGGAAGCCGAAGACGCTCCCGGCGGGCACGGAGAGGTCGAGCCCGTCGACGGCCAACTGCCCTCCCCGGAAGCGCTTGGTGAGCCCGCGCGTCTCGATCACGGTGCCGGGCCCGGCCTCCGTGTCCCCCTCCGCCGCCGCGGCCTCCGCTGTGTCGGTCATGCGCACTCCCGGTCCTGTGTCCCGCCCTGTACGGGCCGTCCGTGCCCACGTGCACGGACCCGTCCGCCCCTGCCGTGTACCGCCGTGCTCGGGCCGGGTCCCCGCCGTGCGGGAGCCGTCCCGTGGCGCACGGTCGGCCGGTCCCGTCGCACGGACCCGTCCGTGTACGGCCCCGCCCCGCCGTACGGAGCGTACGACGGGGCGGGGCGTGCGGTGCGTCCTACTTGGCGGTGTCGGCCGCCTTCACCAGGGTGTCCTGGGTGACCGCGCCGACGTAGACCTTGCCGTCGTCCGTCAGCAGGGCGTTGACCAGGCGCGTCTTGAAGACCGTGCCCGAGCCGAAGTCGCCGGTGACCTTGTCGCCGAGGGCGTCCAGGAACTGCTGCGCCTGGGCCGGCACGTCGCCGGAGCCCTGGGCGGGGAGTCCGGCGCCGCCCGGGATCTCGATCTCGGCGACGGCGTTCCAGCCCTCACCGATGACGTTGAGGCCCTTGAAGTCCTCCAGCGCGCCGAGCTCCTTGTGCGCCTTGTCCTCGGCGCCCTTCCCGGCCTCGTCCTTCAGCTCGTCGGCCTCGGTCACCTTCGCGCCCTTGGGCGGGGTGAAGGAGAACGAGGACGCGGCGGGCTTCGCGAAGTCGACCTTGGTGAAGCCGGCGTCGACCGCCGCCTTGCCGCCGCCGCTCGGTGCCAGCGTGAACTTCAGGGGCACGCCGGTCGAGGCGTCGACCGCGACGGTGACGGACCCGATCGTCGAACCGGACTGCTTCGGCTTGATCAGCAGCTTGTACGCGTCGCGTCCGGCCACCTGCGCCGTGCCGTCGACCGTGACGGACGTGGTGTCGCCCGCCGCGGCGAGCGCCTCCTCGGCGAGCTCCTTCGGGGTGGCCGGCACCTCCTTCGGCGCCTTGCGCTCCCCGGTCTTCCCCGGCTGCGCGTCGGACCGCGCGTGGTAGACCTCGTTGCTCTCGCTGTCGTAGCCCCAGACGTCGTCGCCGTTGTGGACGACGCTGTATTCGGAGCCCTCGCCGAGGATGGACAGGCGCTGCTTGTCGGGGCCGTCGACCGCCACCCGCAGCGTGTGCGTCCCGGAGGCGAGCTCCATCAGCTTGGCGTCCGGTGAGGCGCTCGACTCCGAGCCGCCCGTCTCCGGGGCGAAGGAGCCGGCGAGCCCGCCGAGCGCGGGGATACCGAGGTCGGTGCTGACCTTCAGCGTGCCCGAGAGCTGTTCCTCGTCGGACGCGGCGATCTTCTCGATGAGTTCCTGCGCGGTGATGTCCGGCAGCTCCGGGTCGCCGGAGTCCGCGAGCGCCGGGACGAGTCCGATCGTCGCCGCCGCCACTCCCGCCACCGCGAAGGGGACGATGTAGCGCGCCGCCTTCCGACGGCCCACGACAGTGCCCGTGGCCTGGCCGTTGGTCTCCGCGCTGTCGTTCGGTGCCATGTGTGCTCTACCTCCGTGGTCGGCGGCTGCCATCCCGTTGCACGTGTCCACTCCTCGCCGCCATTCTCACCCGATGTGGTCAGGAGTGGTTGTCTTCCATCTGACCAAATCGGGCGGGAACAAGCGTCAGCCCTCGGGAGCAACTGCGTGTACGTCTACGGGATGACCCCGGCGAAGGGCCCCTAAGGGTCAGCCCGCGCGGTGCACCACAGCGTCGCACAGCTCTTCCAGCGCGGCCTTCGCATAGCACTCGGGCAGCGGAGCCAGGGTCGCCCTGGCCTCCTGGGCGTAGCGGACGGTGTCCCGCCGCGCCTGCTCCAGCGCCGGGTGGGCGCGCAGCGCGCTCAGCGCCTCACCGAGCCGGGCGTCGTCGCCGAGGTCGCCGTCCAGCAGCGCGACGAGCTCCTTGTCCTCCGGACGGCCCTCGGCCGCGGCCCGCGCGCGCAGATGGAGGACCGGGAGGGTGGGGATGCCCTCGCGGAGGTCGGTGCCCGGGGTCTTGCCCGACTCGTGGGAGTCGGAGGCGATGTCCAGGACGTCGTCGGCGAGCTGGAAGGCGATGCCGAGGCGCTCGCCGTACTGGGTGAGGATGTCGACGACCGATTCGTCGGCGCCGGCCATCAGGGCACCGAACCGCCCGGACACGGCGACCAGCGAGCCGGTCTTGCCGCCCAGGACGTCCATGTAGTGGTCCACCGGGTCGCGGCCGTCGCGCGGGCCCGCGGTCTCCAGGATCTGGCCGGTGACCAGACGTTCGAACGCCTCGGCCTGGATGCGTACGGCCTCGGGGCCGAGGTCGGCCAGGATGTGCGAGGCACGGGCGAAGAGGAAGTCGCCGGTCAGTACGGCGACGGAGTTCCCCCAGCGGGTGTTGGCACTGTCCACCCCCCGGCGTACGTCCGCCTCGTCCATCACGTCGTCGTGGTACAGCGTCGCCAGGTGCGTCAGCTCCACGACCACGGCCGAGGGGACCACGCCCGGGGCGTCGGGGTCGCCGAACTGGGCGGCGAGCATCACCAGCAGCGGCCTGAAGCGCTTGCCGCCCGCGCTGACGAGGTGCTGTGCGGCCTCGGTGATGAACGGGACCTCACTTTTGGTGGCATCCAGCAGCCCCGCCTCGACAGCGGCCAAACCGGCCTGGACATCGGCCTCAAGCGCCTGGTCCCGCACGCGCAGTCCGAACGGCCCGACGACGGTCACGAGGGGATCTCCTGTCTGCTGACGATCACACTGAATGTCGATGTGTCGCTGTCATCACTCAACTCAGCGTATCCGGTCCCGTTTGGATCACCGTGGGCGCCTTCCCGCCACCGCCGGTATGTTCGGGATCAGCTCATACGATCAGGAGTTTTCGCTTTGTCGCACACCACGACCGGTACGGAACCGGCCCAGCCGCCGCCCGGCGACGACACCGCCTTCTTCGGCCAGCCGCGGGGTCTGATGACCCTGTCCGGGCTGGAGGTCTGGGAGAGGTTCTCGTTCCTCGGGATGCAGGCGATCCTCGTCCTCTTCTTCGCCGACAAGGTGTCCGACGGCGGCATGGGCATGGAGCCGGGCACGGCGGCCTCGGTCTCCGCCGCCTACGGCACGCTGGTCTATCTGGTCTCGGTCGCCGGCGGCTGGCTGGCCGACCGGATCCTCGGTTCGTACCGCGCCGTGCTGTACGGCGGCATCCTCATCGCCTGCGGGCACTACGCCATGGCCGTGCCGACCGCGACGATGACCTGGGTGGGCCTCGGCCTGATCAGCGCGGGCACCGGGCTGCTCAAGCCCAATGTGGCCTCGATGGTCGGCAAGCTCTACAGCACCGAGGACAGCCGCCGCGACGCCGGCTTCGCGCTCTATTACATGGGCATCAACATCGGCGCGTTCGCCGGTCCGCTGGTCACCGGCTGGCTGGGTGACCACGCGAGCTGGCACTGGGGATTCTCGGCCGCCGCGTTCGGCATGACGCTCGGCCTGATCCAGTACGTCGTGGGCCGGCGTCACCTGGCCGGCCGAAAGCACTCCGCCGAGTACGCCCTGGCACCGGACGCCATGCGCCGGGCCGTGCTGCTGATCGTGGCCGGGGTCGTCGTGGCCGCCCTGGTGGCGACCGCGCTGGTGCTGGCCGGCTGGCTGACGATCGATCGTTTCGTCGACGTGCTCACCCTCATCTCGGTGATCGCGCCCGTCGTGTACTTCGTGGTGATGTTCCGCAGCCCCCGGGTGACCCCGGAGGAGCGCGGCAGGCTCCGGCCGTACGTCGTGCTGTTCCTGGCCTCGGTCGTCTTCAACTTCATCCTCTTCCAGGCGTACTCGACGATGATGCTGCTGGCCTCGACGAACGCCCGTACGGAGATCTTCGGCTTCCACTTCCCGGCCAGCTGGTACGCCTCCGCGCTGGGCGCCTTCGAGGTGGCGCTCGCACCCGTCGTGGCGGCCGTCTGGGCCCGCATGGGACCGCGCCAGCCGCACGCGTCGAACAAGATCGCGATCGGGGTGATCCTCGGCGGTCTGTCCTTCCTGCTGATGGTCCTGCCCACCTCCGGGCACGCCGACGACACCTACCGGATGGCCGCCTGGTGGATCGTCGGCTCCTACCTGCTGCTCGGACTCGGCGACATCCTGCTGGAGACCTCCGGCATGTCCGCGACCACGAAGCTCGCCCCCAAGGCGTTCGCCAGTCAGACGATGGCGCTGTGGTTCCTGTCCCTGGCCCTCGCCAACGGCATCCAGGCACAGATCGTGAAGCTGTACGGCGAGGTCTCCAACCCCGCCTACTTCGGTGTCAATGGCGCTATCGCGGTGGCTGCCGGTGTGGCCGTCATCGCCGCCGCTCCCTGGCTCAAGCGCACCATGCACCCCGTCCACTGAGGTTCCGCCATGCACATCCGCACAAAATTCCCGTACGAGACCATCCACGAGGACCTCTACATCCCCCTGGCGGATGGCACGCAGCTGTACGCACGGATCTGGCGGCCGGTCACCGACGAACCGGTGCCCGCCCTGCTGGAGTACCTGCCCTACCGGCTGAGCGACTGGACGGCGCCGCGCGACTGGCAGCGCCATCCCTGGTACGCGGGCCACGGCTACGCCTCCGTGCGTGTCGATGTGCGCGGGCACGGCAACAGCGAGGGGATGCCGGGCGACGAGTACGACGCGACGGAGCTCGCGGACGGTGTGGCCGTGGTGCACTGGCTGGCCCGGCAGGAGTGGTGCTCGGGCAGGGTCGGCATGTTCGGCATCTCCTGGGGCGGCTTCAACTCGCTCCAGATCGCCGCGCTCGCCCCCGAGCCGCTGAAGGCGATCGTCACCGTGTGCTCGGCGGACGACCGCTACGACAACGACGTCCACTACATGGGCGGCTCCGTCCTGGGTGTGGACATGCACGCCTGGGCCTCCACCATGCTGGCCTTCGTCTCCCGGCCCCCGGACCCGGCGGACGTCGGCGACGACTGGCGGGACATGTGGCTGCGGCGGCTGGAGAAGGTGGAGCCGTTGATCCATACGTGGCTGGCCCACCAGACCCGCGACGACTACTGGAAGCACGGCAGCGTCTGCGAGGACTACGGGGCGGTCAAGGCGAAGGTCCTGGCAGTGGGCGGCTGGCACGACCCGTACCGCGACACCGTCCTGCGGCTCGTCGAGCACCTGGACCCCGGGCAGGTGCGCGGGCTGATCGGCCCCTGGTCGCACCAGTACCCGGACCGCGGGCTTCCGCCCGGGCCCTCGATCGGCTTCCTCCAGGAGACGCTGCGCTGGTGGGACGAGCACCTCAAGGACAAGGAGACCGGGGTGATGAACGAGCCCCTGCTGCGGTCCTGGATCAGCGGCTCGCACCGTCCCGCCACGGTCTACGAGACGCTGCCGGGCCGCTGGGTCGGCGACGCGGCCTGGCCGTCGGAGAACGTCGCCCCGGTCACCTACGCCCTGGGGGGCGGGGCGCAGACCGTCGACTCCCCGCAGCAAACGGGGCTGGACGCCGGACGCTTCTTCCCCTTCGGCAACGAGGCCGACCTGCCACCCGACCAGCGCGACGAGGACGCCAAGTCGGTGTGCTTCGAGTTCCCCGTCGAGGACGCCCCGATCGAGATCCTCGGCCGCCCCCGGGTGACGCTCCTGCTCCGGATGGACGTACCGCGCGGCCAGGTGATCGCGCGGCTCTGCGACGTGGCCCCGGACGGTGCTTCCACCCTGGTGACCCGCGGCGCCCTCAATCTGGCCACCCGTCACGGGCGCGACCGCGCGGAGGACTGGCCCGTCGGGGAGGCCGAGTACGTGAACTTCGAGCTGAACGGCATCGGGCACACGTTCCCGCCCGGCCACCGGATCAGGGTCGCCATCTCCTCCTCGTACTGGCCGTGGATCTGGCCCCAGGCCGGTTCGGCGGGCTTCACGCTGGAGGCGGAGGGCAGCCTCGTCGAGCTCCCGGTGCGCCGGCACACCGAGGACCCGGCGATCACCTTCGGCGAACCGGAGCAGTCGGAGCCGCTCGGTGTCGTGTATCCGGTGACGCTCGAAGAGCCCCGGCCGGAACGCCTGGTGGTCCGTGACGTCGCCAAGGGCGAATGGCGTCTGGAGGTCGATCCGCGCTACGGCGGCACCCGGGTCTACCCCGACGGTCTGGAGTTCACCGAGGACGCACTGGAGACGTACACGATCCAGCAGGACGACCCGCTGTCGGCCAGGGCCCGCTCGGACTGGGCGATCCGGCTGCACCGCCCCGAGATGTCCTGGGACGTGCGGATCGAGACGCGTTCGGAGACGAGTGCGGACGCGGACGACTTCATCACCTCCAACGAGGTCGTGTGCAGGGACGGCGAGGAGGTCGTCTTCCACCGGACCTGGGAGAAACGAATCCCCCGCACGGCTGGCTGACCAGGGTTATCACGTAACTTTCCGGGCATCACGCCTACTTGAGGCACTGCCGCCGACCGGCGCCGCCGACGTACCGTGTGTTCCTCAAGCCACTGGAAAGGGGCAGCGACAGATGCCCGAGCAGAGCAGCCCGCTCGATCTGGCCGAGGGCGATCCCTTCGGCCCGCACAACCTCCCGTACGGCGTGTTCTCCACCCCCGGGCACCCGCAGGAGCGCAGGGTCGGCGTCCGCGTCGGCGGACATGTACTGGACGGGGGCGCGGCGGCGCACGCGCTCGGCTCGCCGTACGCCCGGCTGCTGGCGCAGCCGAGCCTGATGCCGCTCCTGGCGGCGGGGCGGACCGCGTGGCGGGACGTGCGGCGGGCGCTGACGGCGTGGGTGACCGTCCCGGCGCACCGCCCGGACATGGAGCCCCTGCTGTATCCGCTGGACGAGGTGACCCTGCACCTTCCGTACGAGGTCGCCGACTACGTCGACTTCTACGCCAGCGAGCACCACGCCACCAACGTGGGCAGGATCTTCCGGCCCGACGGCGCGGCCCTCACCCCGAACTGGAAGCACCTGCCGATCGGTTACCACGGGCGGGCCGGCACGGTCGTCGTCTCGGGCACCGATGTGGTGCGTCCCTCCGGGCAGCGCAAGGCGCCCTCCGACCCGGCGCCGGTGTTCGGCCCCTCGGTGAAGCTGGACATCGAGGCCGAGGTCGGCTTCGTCGTCGGTGTCCCCTCCGAGCAGGGCACACAGGTCCCGCTCGGGGACTTCCGGGAGCACGTCTTCGGTCTCTCCCTGCTCAACGACTGGTCGGCGCGCGACATCCAGGCCTGGGAGTACGTGCCGCTCGGGCCGTTCCTGGGCAAGTCCTTCGCCACCTCCGTATCGGCGTGGGTGACCCCGCTGGAGGCCCTGGACGCGGCCCGTACGGCGCCGCCCGCCCGGGACACCCCGCTGCTCCCCTACCTGGAGGACGCGGGCGACGAGGAGCCCGGCGGTTTCGACATCCGGATCTCGGTGGAGATCAACGGGCAGACCGTCTCCGAGCCCCCGTTCTCCTCCATGTACTGGACGGCGGCCCAGCAGCTGGCGCAGATGACGGTCAACGGCGCCTCCCTGCGCACGGGCGACCTGTACGGCTCCGGCACGGTCAGCGGCGCCGAGCCCGCCCAGCGCGGCTCCCTGCTCGAACTCACGTGGAACGGCCGCGATCCGCTGGACCTGTCCGAGGGCAAGCGGACGTTCCTGGAGGACGGCGACACGGTCACTCTGACCGCCTGGGCTCCCGGCCCGCACGGCACCCGGGTGGGGCTCGGCGAGGTCACCGGACGGATCACGGCCGCGCGGTGAACGACGCGCCGGCGCTCCCCGAGGAACTGCTGCTGCTCGCCCTCGATCCCGTACGCGGCAAGCCGTACTGCCGCGGTTCCTTCCTGGAGTACGGCGTCGCGGGGGCCGTCCTGGCGGAGCTGGAGCTCCAGGGCCGGGTGACCGAGGAGCGCGGCCGGGTCGTGGTCGTGAATCCGCTGGACCCTCCCGATCCGCTGCTGGCGGTGTTCCTGCGGAGCCTTCCGGCGGCGGGCAAGAGCCGGTTCGGCTCGGGGGTGTCGGCGCAGCGCTGGGTGCGGCAGACCGGGCGGCGGGCCGAGGGCCTCTGGCTGGACGACCTGGTGGAGCGCGGTGTGCTGCGCAGGGAGACCCGCCGCTTCATCGGGCTGTTCCCGTACCACCGCCACCCCGAGGGGACGGGCGGCGGAGCGGCTGCGGCGCGGCAGCGCTTCGAGGAGTCCCGTGCGGCCGGCCACCCCGACCGCAGGGGGCGGCTCCTCGCCGCGCTGGCCGCGGCGGTCGAGCTGCCGTCGGTGGTGAGGGAGGGCGACCGCCGCGCCCGTGCGGCGGCGCGTGCCCTGGCCCGCGAGGAGTGGCCGGCGCTCGCGGTGCACCGCAACGTACGCCAGGACAAGGCCGCCCGGGCGGGCGGCGGGGACGGCGGCGGGGGCGGGGGCGGGGGCGACTGAGGTCCCGTGTCCGAGGGGTGGTCGTCCGGGGTGGCAGATCTTCGCCGCCCGGACGGATAATCGCTGGTCAGGGCGGTACGTCCCGCCCCCTCAAGTGGCGCAACACTGCAGCAACACCATCGCGTGGACCCCGTCGGTATGGTCCAGCGCATGCCAGCCGATCGCACCCGTGAGCACACCGTGCCCGTCGCCGCCGCCCGCCGGCGCCGGCTGCGCGCGGACCATGCGCGGCTGCTCGCCGACCTGCTGCGCCACCAGGTGCGGACCGGCGGCTTCCCCGGCGGGGTGCTGCCCTTCGAGGACGCGATCGGCAGCGACTACCGCGTCTCGCGCAACACCGTCCGCCAGGCCCTGGACCTGCTGCGTGCCGAGGGCCTGGTGGAGCGGCAGCCGGGCGTCGGCACCGTCGTGGTCAGCGAGAGGTACCCGCACCGCCTCGACCGGCTCCAGGGTCTGGCCGAGACCCTCCGCGAGCACGGCCGTGTCACCAACGAGGTCCGTACCGTCGGCCCCGTGCCCGCGCCGGGCCCCGTCGCACGGCGGCTGCGGATCGCGGAGCACACCGACGTGCTCTACATCGAGCGGCGCCGGCTGCTGAACGGGCTGCCGCTCTCCCTCGACCTCACCTACGTCCCCATGGACATCGGGGCCGGCCTGCTCGGCTGCGACCTGGAGAACACCGACGTCTTCCGGCTGCTGGAGAGCCTCACCAAGCAGCAGCTCGGCACCGCCGAGATCACCATGGAGGCCGTCAACGCCGACGCGCACTCCGCCGCCGTCCTGGAAACCCCGCAGGGCTCCGCCGTCCTGATGCTGGAACGGCTCACCCACCTCTGTGACGGCCGCCCCGTGGACCTGGAGTTCATCCGCTTCCGGGGCGACCGCATCAGCATGAGCGGACTGCTGCACCGGTCCGGCTGACTCCCTCCCTTTCCCGGATCTACTCCCTCTTCCCTGGAGACCGCCATGCCTCTGGCGCCCCAGCGGGCCGACGTGCCCGTGACCATCGACGAGTCCAAGTGCATCGACGGCTGCACCCTCTGCGTCGACATGTGCCCGCTCGACTCGCTGGCCATCAACCCGGACAGCGGCAAGGCGTACATGCATGTCGACGAGTGCTGGTACTGCGGCCCGTGCGCGGCCAGGTGTCCCACCGACGCGGTCACGGTCAACATGCCCTACCTCCTCCGGTGAAAGGCCCTTCCTCCCATGCGACGCACGGCATTCCGTACGGCCGGCGCCCTGCTGGCCTCCACGCTGCTCGCCCCCCTCACGGGCTGCGGCAGCGAGGCGAGCGCGGGTGACGCCGACACGGTCACGGTGACCGTCGGCTATCAGTCCAGGACCATCAACACCGTCACGGCGGGCACCCTGCTGCGCTCGCTGGGCTACTTCGAGGACGAACTGCGTGCCCGCGGCGAGCGGGACGGCGTCACGTACGAGGTGAAGTGGCAGGACTACGCGACGGGCGCCCCGATCACCGCCCAGATGACCGCGGGGAAGATCGACATCGGCTCGATGGGCGACTTCCCGCTGCTGATCAACGCCGCCCGGGGCAAGCAGCTGAACCGTCCGACCAAGCTGGTCTCGGTCACCGGCTACAACCTGCGTGGCGGGCTCAACACCGTGGTGACATCGCCCGATTCGGGGCTCGACTCCTTGAAGGACCTGCGCGGCAGGAAAGTCTCCACGAGCGTCGGCTCGGCCGCGGACGGGACGCTCGTCCGCGCGCTCCAGCAGGCCGGGCTCGACCCGGAGAAGGACATCCGCAAGCTCAACCAGCAGCCCGCGGTGGGCGCGTCGGCACTCCAGGCCGGCAGCGCCGACGCCCTCTCGCAGTTCGTGGCGTGGCCCGGACTGCTGGCGTTCCAGGGCAGGGCGAAGGCGCTCTACGACGGGGCGGAACTGGATCTGCCGACGTTTCACGGGGTCACCGTGGTCGAGGACTTCGCGAAGAAGCGGCCCGCCGTGCTGGAGGACTTCCTCCGGGCGCAGGGCCGGGCGACGGAGTATCTGCGCGAGCACCCGGTGGCGGCCTCCGAGTCGGTGGCGAAGGCGACGGGGCTGCCCGCCGAGGTCGTCCACCTCTACAACGGCGCCCAGGGCATCGCCACGTTCGACACGACGGTGAAGCCCGCCCTGGTCGCGGCGCTCAAGAAGGATGTCCCGGTGCTGCGTTCGGCGAAGCTGGTCGGGGACGTGGACGTCGACTCCTTCGTCGACGAGTCGTACGTGAAGCGGGTGTACGGCTCCGACTACGCGAAGGCGCGGGCCGCCGGTCCGCCCGCCGCGCGGGGCGGCGAGGTCTGGCTGAAGGGTGAGGACACCACCTCGGCGTTCGCCACTCCCGCCGAGGTCCTGCGGTACGCGGCCGGGCACGAGGGCAAGGTCCGCGCCGCGTACGTCCCCGACGCGGGCACCGGCACCCTGTGGTTCGCGGACCGCGCGGTCTGGGTGTCGGACGGTACGGAGCTCAGGCCGTACGTCACCGGGTCCGCGGCCCGCGCGGACGCCGCCGCGCATCCGGGCTCCCGTGTCGTCCCGTACGCCACCGCGCTCGAACTGGCCCGCGCCTCATGAGGGCGCGGCGGTGGTCGGTCGCGCTGCGGGCGCTGTCGCTGGTGGCGGCGCTGGGCATCTGGCAGCTGCTCACCTCCTACGACGTCAACCTGTGGCTGCGCTTCGAGCAGTTCCCCACGGTGACCGACGTGGCCCGTGCGTTCGGCGACCGGCTGGGCAGCGACGCGTACTGGCAGGACCTCACCGACAGCCTGACCCGGATCGTCACCGGTTTCGCCCTGGCCGCTGTCCTGGGCATCACGGCCGGCACGGCGATCGCCCGCTCGCGGCTGGTCTCGGACCTGCTGGGCCCGGTCCTGGAGGTGATACGCCCGGTCCCGGCGATCGCTCTGGTGCCCGTGGCGATCCTGCTCTTCCCCAGCAACGAACAGGGCATCGTCTTCATCACCTGCACCGCGGCGTTCTTCCCCGTCATGGTCTCCACCCGGCACGCGGTGCGTGCGCTCACCCCGGTGTGGGAGGAGGCCGTCCTGACGATGGGCGGTGGCCGGTGGAGGATCCTCGGCTCCGTCGTCCTGCCCGGCGCGCTCCCCGGCATCCTCGGGGGGCTCTCCGTCGGCATCGGGGTGTCGTGGATCTGTGTGATCTCCGCCGAGATGATCTCCGGCGAGTACGGGGTCGGCTACCGCACCTGGCAGGACTACACGGTCGTCGACTATCCGGGGGTCTTCGTCGGCATGGCCACGATCGGACTGCTGGGGTGGATCACCTCGACGGCGGTGGAGGTGCTGGGCCGCCGCCTCACCCGGTGGCTGCCGCGCACGGAGGGCAGCCGCCCTCCGGCCCCCGTGCGGTACCGGAAGCGGAACGTCCCCCCGGTGACGGCACCGGTCCCCCTGGCGAAGGAGCGGGTGCACCCATGACCACGACCACTCCCCCGGGAGTCCGGCTGACGCTGCGCGGCGCCGTGCTCGGCCGGGCCGGGGCGCCGGTACTGGACGGCGTCGATCTCGACGTCGTCCCCGGCGAGATCCTGGCGGTCGTCGGGCCGTCCGGCTGCGGCAAGTCCACGCTCCTGCGCACCCTGGCCGGGCTGCTGCCCGCCCTCGGCGGGGAGGTCGCCCAGGACGGCCAGGAGATCACCGCGCCCGGGGCCGAGCGGGCCCTCGTCTTCCAGGACGACGCACTGCTGCCGTGGCGCACGGTGCGGGCCAACGTCGAACTCCCGCTGGCGATCCGGGGCGTTCCGCGCGGGGTCCGGAGGACGCGCGCCGAGTCCTGGCTGGCCCGGGTCGGCCTGGACGGCCACGGCGCGAAGTTCCCGCACCGGATCTCGGGCGGCCAGCGCCAGCGCGTCCAGCTGGCCCGCGCCCTTGCGGCCGAGCCGCGCGCGGTGCTGATGGACGAGCCGTTCGGCGCGCTGGACGCCCAGACCAGGGCCGGGATGCAGCAGTTGCTCGTCGACGTCCTCGCCGGCACGGGTGCCACGGTCGTGTTCGTCACACACGACGTGGACGAGGCGCTCTTCCTCGGCGACCGGATCGCGCTCCTGCCGGCCGGACGCGTCCTGGACGTACCGCGTCCCCGCGAACGCGCCGCGCACACCGATCCTGCGACCGTCGCGCTGCGCCGCCACGTCCTGGAGTCCCTCGCCCCCGCCACCTCCGACTGAAAGGCCCGACCGTGCAGATCCCCGCCCTCGCCGACGCCGAAGAACTCTCATGCGACGTACTGGTCGTGGGGGGCGGCACGGCCGGCACCATGGCCGCGCTCACCGCCGCCGAACACGGTTCCTCCGTCCTGCTGCTGGAGAAGGCGCACGTCCGACACTCGGGCGCCCTCGCCATGGGTATGGACGGTGTGAACAACGCGGTGATCCCGGGGCGGGCCGAACCCGACGACTACGTCGCGGAGATCACCCGTGCCAACGACGGCGTCGTCGACCAGTCGACCGTCCGCCAGACGGCGGTGCGCGGGTACGGGATGGTGCGGCGGCTGGAGTCGTACGGGGTGAAGTTCGAGAAGGACGAGCACGGGGAGTACGCCGTGCGCCAGGTGCACCGCTCCGGCGCGTACGTGCTGCCGATGCCCGAGGGCAAGGACGTCAAGAAGGTCCTCTACCGGCAACTGCGGCGCCGGGAGATGAGGGAGAGGATCCGGATCGAGAACCGGGTGATGCCGGTCCGGATCCTCACCGGCGACGACGGCCGGGCGATCGGCGCGGCTGCCTTCAACACCCGTACCGGCGCGTTCGTCACCGTGCGCGCGGGGGCCGTCATCCTGGCCACCGGCCCCTGCGGACGGCTGGGCCTCCCCGCCTCGGGGTACCTCTACGGGACGTACGAGAACCCCACCAACGCGGGCGACGGCTATGCCATGGCGTACCACGCGGGCGCCGAGCTGACCGGCATCGAGTGCTTCCAGATCAACCCGCTGATCAAGGACTACAACGGACCGGCCTGCGCCTACGTCGCCAATCCCTTCGGGGGCTACCAGGTGAACCGGCACGGCGAGCGGTTCGTCGACTCCGACTACTGGTCGGGGCAGATGATGTCCGAGTTCGCGGCGGAGGTCGCCTCGGACCGCGGTCCGGTGTACCTGAAGCTGAGCCACCTGCCCGAGGAGTCCGTCAGCGCGCTGGAGGGCATCCTGCACTCCACGGAGCGACCGACCCGGGGCACGTTCCACGCGAACCGGGGCCACGACTACCGCACCCACGACATCGAGATGCACATCTCCGAGATCGGCCTGTGCGGCGGGCACTCGGCGTCCGGGGTGCGTGTCGACGACCACGCCCGCACGACGGTGCCCCGCCTCTACGCGGCCGGGGACCTGGCCTGCGTCCCGCACAACTACATGATCGGCGCGTTCGTCTACGGCGATCTCGCCGGAGCCGACGCCTCCCAGTACTCCGCGTACGAGGGCGAACTGCCCGCGGACCAGCTGAAGGAGGCCCATGAGCTGGTCTACCGGCCGCTGCGGAATCCGGAGGGACCCCCGCAGACCCAGGTCGAGTACAAGCTGCGCCGCTTCGTGAACGACTACGTGGCCCCGCCGAAGTCGGGGGCCCGGCTCTCGCTCGCGCTGGAGCACTTCGAGCGGATGCGCACGGACATCGCGGAGATGGGTGCGACCACCGCGCACGAGCTGATGCGCTGCGCGGAGGTGAGCTTCATCCGGGACTGCGCCGAGATGGCGGCACGCTCCTCGCTGGCCCGTACGGAGTCCCGCTGGGGGCTCTACCACGAGCGCACGGACCATCCGGAGCGCGACGACGAAGGCTGGTTCCACCACCTGGACCTGCGCAAGTCGGCCTCGGGCACGATGGAGTTCACGGCCCGGCCGGTGGCGCCGTACCTCGTGCCGGTGGACGGATTCGACCCGGTGGGCGGGGCCTCGCGGGAGCTCGGCGAGGTCGAGGCCGAGCAGGTGGCGATCGCCGGGGCGAAGGAGGCCGCCCCGTCCGGTGCCACGGCGACCGTCCGCGCCGGGGCCGCCGCGGCCCCCTCGGCCGGACCTTCCCCGCGCATCCTCGAACTCCTCGCCCTGGCGGAGGACCAGCCGGAGCTGGCGGACCTCGCCCCGTATCTCGGCGACCCCGACCCCGTGGTCCGGCGCGCGGTGGTGGCGGCGCTCACCGAGTCGACCCCGGAGGGCGCCGGGCCCGCGCTGGCGGCGACGCTCGCGGACCCGGTCCCGTCCGTGCGGGCGGCGGCGGCATCCTCCCTGCGGGAGCTGGTCGAGGTGCTCCCGGCCGAACCGGCGCTGCGCGAGCCGCTGGTGGCGGCGCTCGGCTCCGGGGACCCCGTCGTACGGGCCACGGCGCTGGACACCCTGCGGGCGCTGCGCCTGGGGGACGCGGAGCTGTACGCCGGCACGCTCGGCGACCCCGACATCGACGTACGCGTCCACACGGTGAGCGCCCTGGTCTCGGTGGACGCCACCGGTCTGCTGGCCGGGGCCGTGGCCGACCCGTCCCGCGAGGTCCGGGTGGCCGTCGCGAAGGGGCTGGCGGCCACCCGCTCCCCCGGGCCGGAACCTCTGGCCCCGCTCCTGTCGGACCGGGACCCGCTGGTGCGGGCAGCGGCCCTGGGTGCGCTCGCTGCCACGGGGTGCCCGGGGCCGTTCGCCGCGACGGCGGTCACGGCCCTTTCCGATCCGGCCTGGCAGGTCCGGGCGGGGGCCGCGACGGCGCTCTCCTCGGCGGACCCCGCATCCGCGGTGGGCCCGCTGGCCGGGGCACTGGACGATCCCAACGCCGACGTACGCAAGGCGGCGGTCCTGGCGCTGCTCCACCACACGGCCCACGACGCGGCCGGGGAGGCGCTGGCCGGAGTGCTCACGGACCCGGACGCGGACGTGCGCGCGTACGCGGCAAGAGGAGCAGCGGTCAACGGCGCATAACTCGCTCACACGTTTGGGCGGCCATGATCGGTTTTCGCCGGATACGCTGAACGCACCCGCGAGACTTCTTCGTATGGGAGCACTGATGAGCATCGAACCCGAGGCCCCTGAGCCGCGGTGGGCGGTTCCGCCCGTGGGCGGCTGGACCGCCGATGACCTGGACACACTCCCGAATCTGCCTCCGCACACGGAGCTGATCGACGGGAGCCTGGTTTTCGTGAGTCCGCAGACCGTATTCCATGAGCGTGCGATCGACTACCTCAAGTGGCAGTTGCAGTCGGTAGCGCCGCACGACCTGGAGGTCTTCCGGGAATTCACCATCGATGTCGACTTCCAGAACCGGCCCGAACCCGATGTCGTCGTCGTACGCGCGGACGCGGTCGAGAGCTTGCGGCAGACACGGTTCCCCGCGAGCAGTGTGCTGCTCGCGATCGAGGTCGTATCGGACGAGTCCGTCACCCGTGACCGGGAGACCAAGCCCGTGAAATACGCCCGAGCGAAGATCCCGCACTACTGGCGGGTGGAGAACCAGGACGGCCGGGCGGTGGTCTATGTCTTCGAGCTGGAGCCCGCGACCGGCGCGTACACCTCCACGGGGATCTTCCATGACCGGATGAAGGTGTCCACTCCCTTCACCATCGATCTCGACCTGACCGCGATCGTCTCGCGCCGCCGGGCGGCGCAGCCGGAGTAGTCCCGGCCTCCGCTCACTCGAACTCCGGCGGCTCCTCGTCCCAGCCGAACTCCGGGTCGGCCTCCTGGACGGCGGGCGGCGCCTTCGGCTCCGGGGTCCGGGCCGCTGCGGGAGCCGGCTCCGGTGCTGCGGCGGGGGCCGCGTCGCCCAGTCCGGCCAGCACCTCCAGCACTCCCTCGCCGTATGTCGCGAGCTTCTTCTCGCCCAGGCCGCTGACCCCGCCGAGCTCCGCGAGGGAGCCCGGGCGCAGCGACGCGATCTCCCTCAGCGTCGCGTCGTGGAAGATCACATAGGCCGGGAGGCCCAGCTCCTTCGCCGTGGCCCCGCGCCAGGCGCGCAGCGCCTCGAAGACCGGGACGGCCTCCTCCGGCAGGTCGGCCGCTGCCGCCGCCGACTTGGCCTTGCGCTCGCCGCCGGACGAGGACCGGGTCGTCGGCCGCTTCGGTTCCTTCCGCAGGAGCACTTCGCGCTCCCGGCCGAGCACGGAACCGCTGTCCTCGGTCAGCACCAGCGTGCCGTACTCGCCCTCGACCGCGAGCAGCCCCTGCGCGAGCAACTGGCGCACCACGCCCCGCCACTCCGCCTCGGCCAGCTCCTCGCCGATGCCGAAGACGGACAGCTGGTCGTGGTCGAACTGGATCACCTTCGCGGTCCTGCGGCCCAGCAGGATGTCGATGATCTGCCCGGCCCCGAACTTCTGATTCCGCTCGCGCTTCAGCCGGACCACGGTCGACAGCAGCTTCTGGGAGACCACCGTGCCGTCCCAGGTCTCGGGCGGGGTGAGGCAGGTGTCGCAGTTCCCGCAGGCCTGGTCGCCGGGCTCCTGGCCGAAGTACGTCAGGAGCTGGGCGCGGCGGCACTGGACGGTCTCGCAGAGCGCCAGCATGGAGTCGAGGTGCGAGGCGGCACGACGCCGGAAGGCCTCGTCGCCCTCACCGCTCTGGATCAGCTTGCGCTGCTGGACGACGTCCTGGAGTCCGTATGCCATCCAGGCCGTGGACGGGGCCCCGTCACGTCCCGCACGGCCGGTCTCCTGGTAGTAGCCCTCGACGGACTTGGGCAGGTCGAGGTGGGCGACGAAACGCACGTCGGGCTTGTCGATGCCCATGCCGAAGGCGATCGTCGCGACGACGACGAGACCCTCCTCGCGCAGGAAGCGCGACTGGTGGGCGGCGCGCGTCCCGGCGTCGAGGCCCGCGTGGTACGGCACGGCCTCGATGCCGTTGCGGCTGAGGTACTCGGCGGTCTTCTCCGTCGAATTGCGCGAGAGGCAGTAGACGATGCCCGCGTCCCCCGCGTGCTCCTCCTTGAGGAAGGTGAGCAGCTGCTTCTTCGGGTCGGACTTCCCCACGATGCGGTACTGGATGTTGGGCCGGTCGAAGCTGGCCACGAAGTGCTTGGCCTCGGGCATACCGAGCCGCTGCGTGATCTCCCGGTGCGTGGCCTCGGTCGCCGTGGCGGTGAGGGCGATACGGGGCACGTCGGGCCAGCGCTCGCCCAGGACGGAGAGGGCCAGATAGTCCGGGCGGAAGTCGTGGCCCCACTGGGCGACGCAGTGCGCCTCGTCGATCGCGAAGACGGAGATCTCCCCGCGGGCGAGGAGGGCGAGCGTGGAGTCGAGGCGCAGCCGCTCGGGGGCCAGATACAGGATGTCGAGCTCGCCCGCCACGAACTGGGCCTCCATCGAGCGGCGCTCGTCGAAGTCCTGCGTGGAGTTCATGAAGCCCGCGCGGACCCCGAGCGCGCGCAGGGCGTCGACCTGGTCCTGCATGAGCGCGATCAGCGGGGAGATCACGATGCCCGTGCCCGGCCTGACCAGGGCGGGGATCTGGTAGCAGAGGGACTTGCCGCCGCCGGTGGGCATGAGCACGACGGCGTCGCCGCCCTCGACGACATGCTCGATCACCGCGCCCTGCTCACCGCGGAACGCCTCGTACCCGAACACCCGGTGCAGCGTCTGCTGCGCAGCGCTCTCGGTCGTCACACTCATGGTCGCGCCCGTCCGTCCGTCTTCACCCGTCCACAGCAACCATAGGCGCCGCCTGTGACAACGCCGGACGGGCTTGACTTTCCAGGCCCGTCCGGCGTCGTCGTGGTGGTGCGGTGCGTCACCGCACGAAGACTCCCGCCTGGCTCGCCAGGTCCAGGAAGTACTGCGGGGCCAGGCCCAGCACCAGGGTCACGGCGACCCCGACCGCGATCGTGGTCATCGTCAGCGGGGACGGGACGGCGACCGTGGGGCCGTCCGCCTTCGGCTCGCTGAAGAACATCAGGACGATGACCCGGATGTAGAAGAAGGCGGCGATGGCCGACGAGATCACACCGACCACGACCAGACCGCCCGCGCCGCCGTCCGCCGCCGCCTTGAAGACGGCGAACTTGCCGGAGAAGCCCGAGGTGAGCGGGATGCCGGCGAAGGAGAGCAGGAAGACGGCGAAGACCGCCGCGGTCAGCGGCGAGCGCCTCCCGAGACCGGCCCACTTCGACAGATGGGTCGCCTCGCCGCCGGCGTCCCGCACCAGGGTGACGACGGCGAAGGCACCGACGGTCACGAAGGAGTACACCCCGAGGTAGAAGAGGACCGAGGAGACGCCGTCCGGGCTGGCCGCGATGACGCCGGCGAGGATGAAGCCCGCATGCGCGATCGAGGAGTAGGCCAGGAGCCGCTTGATGTCGGTCTGGGTGATCGCGACGATCGCCCCGCCCAGCATGGTGACGATCGCGACGCCCCACATGACGGGACGCAGGTCCCAGGTGAGGCCCGGCAGCACGACGTACAGCAGGCGCAGCAGCGCGCCGAAGGCGGCGACCTTCGTGGCGGCGGCCATGAAGCCGGTGACCGGGGTCGGGGCGCCCTGGTAGACGTCCGGGGTCCACATGTGGAAGGGGACCGCGCCGACCTTGAAGAGCAGGCCCATGAGGATCATCGCGCCGCCGATCAGGAGCAGCGCGTCGTTGCCCATGGTGGCGGCGAGGGCGGGATCGATCTCCTGGACGGTGCCGTCGACGACGTTGGCGATGCCCGCGTACGAGACGGTGCCCGCGTATCCGTAGAGCAGGGCGATCCCGAAGAGCAGGAACGCCGAGGAGAACGAGCCGAGCAGGAAGTACTTCACGGCCGCTTCCTGGGACATCAGCCGCTTGCGGCGGGCGATGGCGCACAGGAGGTAGAGCGGGAGGGAGAAGACCTCCAGCGCGATGAACAGCGTCAGCAGGTCGTTGGCCGCCGGGAAGACCAGCATGCCCGCCACGGCGAAGAGTGTCAGCGGGAAGACCTCGGTCGTGGTGAAGCCGGCCTTGACCGCGGCCTTCTCCCCGTCGCTGCCGGGGACGGCACCCGCCTGTGCGGCGAAGGAGTCCACGCGGTTGCCGTGCGAGGCGGGGTCGAGGCGGCGCTCGGCGAAGGTGAAGACGGAGACCATCGAGACGAGCAGGATCGTGCCCTGGAGGAACAGGGCCGGTCCGTCGACGGCGATGGCTCCCATGGCCGCGATGTGGGCGCTCTTCGCGGCGTAGCCGTCGGCGGCGAGCCCCACCACCGCGGCGAACGAGGCGGCGATCGCGACGACGGTCAGGAACACCTGGGTGGTGTACCTGGCCCGGCGCGGGACGAACGCCTCCACGAGGATTCCGAGGACGGCGGCACCGACCACGATCAGGACGGGCGCCAGCTGGGCGTACTCGATGGTCGGGGCGGTGAACTTGTCGCCCGCGGCTGCCGATGTCACCCCGCCCGCTGTCGTCCACAGGCTGTGGACAGCTGTTGCGCTCACTTGGCGGCCTCCACCTCGGGCTGGGGGTCCTTCTTCTGTACGTCGTGCATGGTGTGCTGGACCGCCGGGTTGACGACCTCGGTGAGCGGCTTCGGGAAGACGCCCAGGAAGATCAGCAGGGCGATCAGGGGAAGGGCCACCGCCAGCTCACGGACCTTGAGGTCGGGCATGCCCCCGATGCCTTCCCTGACCGGCCCCGTCATCGTCCGCTGGTAGAGGACGAGGACGTAGAGCGCGGCGAGCACGATGCCGACGGTGGCGATGATGCCGACCACCGGATACGCGCTGAACGCGCCGACCAGGACCAGGAACTCACTGACGAACGGCGCGAGGCCGGGCAGCGAGAGCGTGGCCAGGCCGCCGATCAGGAAGGTCCCGGCCAGCAGCGGCGCCACCTTCTGCACCCCGCCGTAGTCGGCGATGAGCCGGGAACCGCGCCGGGTGATCAGGAATCCGGCGACCAGCATCAGCGCGGCCGTCGAGATGCCGTGGTTGACCATGTAGAGCGTGGCGCCCGACTGGCCCTGGCTGGTCATCGCGAAGATGCCGAGCACGATGAAGCCGAAGTGCGAGATCGACGCGTAGGCGATGAGCCGCTTGATGTCGCGCTGGCCCACGGCGAGCAGGGCGCCGTAGATGATCGAGATCAGCGCCAGGACGAGGATCACCGGCGTCGCCCACTTGCTGGCCTCCGGGAAGAGCTGGAGGCAGAAGCGGAGCATCGCGAAGGTGCCGACCTTGTCGACGACCGCCGTGATGAGGACGGCCACCGGGGTGGTCGCCTCGCCCATGGCGTTGGGCAGCCAGGTGTGCAGCGGCCAGAGCGGGGCCTTCACCGCGAAGGCGAAGAAGAAGCCGAGGAACAGCCACCGCTCCGTGGAGGTCGCCATGTCCAGCGAGCCGTTGGCCCGGGCCTCGGCGATCTCGGAGAGCGAGAAGCTCCCCGCGACGACGTAGAGCCCGATGACGGCGGCCAGCATGATGAGGCCGCCGGCCAGGTTGTAGAGGAGGAACTTCACGGCGGCGTAGCTGCGCTGTGCCGCGGCGTTCTCGTCGCTGCCGGTGTGCGCCCGGTCCCCGAAGCCGCCGATGAGGAAGTACATCGGGATGAGCATGGCTTCGAAGAGGATGTAGAAGAGGAAGACGTCGGTGGCGACGAAGGACAGGATCACCATCGCTTCGACCATCAGGATCAGGGCGAAGAAGCCCTGGGTCGGCCGCCACCGGCTGGAGTTGGTCTCCAGGGGGTCGGCGTCGTGCCAGCCCGCCAGGATCACGAAGGGGATCAGCAGCGCGGTGAGCGCGAGGAGCGCCACCCCGATGCCGTCGACGCCCAGTTCGTACCGGACGCCGAAGTCCTTGATCCAGGCGTGCGATTCGGTGAGCTGGTAGCGCTCGCCGCCCGGTTCGAAGCGGGCGAACACGATGCCGGCCAGAACGAGCGTGGCCAGCGAGACGGCCAGGGCCAGCCATTTGGCCGCCGTGCGCCGGGCGGCCGGGACCGCCGCGGTGGCGATCGCACCGATCGCCGGGAGCGCGGCCGTCGCTGTCAGGAGGGGAAAGGACATGGGATCAGACCGCCCTCATCAGCAGGGTCGCGGCGATGAGTACCGCCGCACCGCCGAACATCGAGACCGCGTAGGAGCGGGCGTAGCCGTTCTGCAGCTTGCGCAGCCGGCCGGAGAGCCCGCCCATCGAGGCGGCCGTGCCGTTGACGACGCCGTCGACCAGGGTGTGGTCGACATAGACCAGGGAGCGGGTGAGGTGCTCGCCGCCGCGGACCAGGACCACGTGGTTGAAGTCGTCCTGGAGAAGGTCCCGGCGGGCCGCCCTGGTGAGCAGCGAGCCGCGCGGGGCGACGGCGGGGACGGGCCTGCGCCCGTACATCGCCCAGGCGATCGCCACACCGATGACGAGCACCACCATGGTGGCGGCGGTGACGGTCGTCGCGCTGACCGGGGCGTGTCCGTGGTCGTGCCCGGTGACGGGCTCCAGCCAGTGCACGAAGCGGTCGCCGATGGAGAAGAAGCCTCCGGCGAAGACCGACCCGAAGGCCAGCACGATCATCGGGATCGTCATGGACTTCGGCGACTCGTGCGGGTGCGGCTCGTGGCCCTCGCCCGCGGCGGAGCCGCCATCGGATGCAGTCGGCTGCCAGCGCTTCTCGCCGAAGAACGTCATCAGCATCACGCGCGTCATGTAGAACGCGGTGATCGCGGCGCCCAGCAGGGTGACGGAGCCGAGGATCCAGCCCTCGGTGCCGCCCTTGGCGAAGGCCGCCTCGATGATCATGTCCTTGGAGAAGAAGCCGGACAGGCCCGGGAAGCCGATGATCGCGAGGTAGCCGAGGCCGAAGGTGACGAAGGTGACCGGCATGTACTTCCGCAGGCCGCCGTACTTCCTCATGTCCACCTCGTCGTTCATGCCGTGCATGACCGAACCGGCGCCGAGGAAGAGCCCGGCCTTGAAGAAGCCGTGCGTCACCAGGTGCATGATCGCGAAGACGTATCCGATGGGACCGAGGCCCGCGGCGAGGATCATGTAGCCGATCTGCGACATCGTCGAGCCCGCGAGGGCCTTCTTGATGTCGTCCTTCGCGCAACCGACGATCGCACCGAAGAGGAGCGTGACGGCTCCGACGACCACGACGACCAGCTGCGCGTCGGGCGCGGCGTTGAAGATCGCGCCGGAGCGCACGATGAGGTAGACGCCGGCGGTCACCATGGTGGCGGCGTGGATGAGGGCCGAGACCGGGGTCGGGCCCTCCATCGCGTCACCGAGCCAGGACTGCAGCGGCACCTGGGCCGACTTGCCGCAGGCCGCGAGGAGCAGCATCAGGCCGATCGCGGTGAGCTTGCCCTCGCCGGTGTCCCCGGTGGCTTCGAGCACCGGCCCGAAGGCGAAGGTACCGAAGGTGGTGAACATCAGCATGATCGCGATGGACAGGCCCATGTCGCCGACCCGGTTGACCAGGAAGGCCTTCTTCGCGGCGGTGGCCGCGCTGGGCTTGTGCTGCCAGAAGCCGATGAGGAGGTACGACGCCAGGCCGACACCCTCCCACCCGACGTACAGCAGGAGGTAGTTGTCGGCGATGACCAGGAGGAGCATCGCCGCGAGGAAGAGGTTCAGATAGCCGAAGAAGCGGCGCCGTCGCTCGTCGTGCTCCATGTAGCCGATGGAGTAGATGTGGATCAGCGTGCCCACACCGGTGATCAGCAGGACGAACGTCATCGACAACTGGTCGAGCTGGAAGGCCACATCGGCCTGGAAACCCTCGACGGGGATCCAGCTGAACAGCTTCTGGTGCAGGGCGCGGTCCTCGGCGCCCTTGCCCAGCATGTCGGTGAAGAGCACGACACCGACGGCGAAGGACGCGGCGGCGAGCACCGTGCCGATCCAGTGGCCCGTCCGGTCGAGCCGGCGGCCTCCGCAGAGCAGGACCGCCGCTCCGAGCAGGGGCGCCGCGACCAGCAGCGCAATCAGGTTTTCCACGATTCCGACCCCTTACAGCTTCATCAGGCTGGCGTCGTCGACCGAGGCCGAGTGGCGGGAACGGAACAGCGACACGATGATCGCGAGCCCCACGACGACCTCCGCGGCGGCGACGACCATCGTGAAGAAGGCGATGATCTGGCCGTCGAGATTGCCGTGCATCCGGGAGAACGCGACGAGCGCGAGGTTGCAGGCGTTGAGCATCAGCTCGATGCACATGAACACCACGATCGCGTTCCGCCTGATCAGCACGCCGGAGGCGCCGATCGTGAACAAAAGGGCCGCGAGGTAGAGGTAGTTGACCGGATTCACTTGGCGACCTCCTCCTCTTCTTCTGCGGTGTGGTCGCGGGCCGGCCCGCGGTCACGGCCGAGCCGCTCCCCGGAGCGCTGTTCCAGCGCCTTGAGATCGGCGAGCGACTCGCTGGACACGTCGCGGATCTGGCCGCGCTGCCGGAGTGTCTGCATGACGGTGAGCTCGGACGGGGTGCCGTCCGGGAGCAGTCCCGCGATGTCCACCGCGTTGTGCCGGGCGTAGACGCCGGGGGCGGGCAGCGGCGGCACATGGCTGCTGCGCACCCGCTCCTGGGAGAGCTCTCGCTGCGTCTTCGCGCGTTCGGTGCGCTCGCGGTGGGTGAGCAGCATCGCGCCGACGGTCGCCGTGATCAGCAGGGCGCCGGTGATCTCGAACGCGAAGACGTACTTGGTGAAGATGAGGTTGGCGAGGCCCTCGACGTTTCCGCCGTGCTGGGCGTTGGCCGCGCCGAGGCCGTTGAACGTGCTGAGCGAGGCCTGCCCGATGCCGGCGATCAGCAGGATGCCGAAGCCGAGTCCGCAAGCGGCGGCCAGCCACCGCTGCCCCTTGAGGGTCTCCTTCAGCGAGTCGGCCGCCGTGACACCGACGAGCATGACCACGAAGAGGAACAGCATCATGATCGCGCCGGTGTAGACGACGACCTGCACGATGCCCAGGAAGTAGGCGCCGTTGGCGAGATAGAAGACCGCCAGCACGATCATGGTGCCGGCGAGCGAGAGCGCGCTGTGCACCGCCTTCTTCATCAGGACGGTGGAGAGCGCCCCGATGACGGCGACGGTGCCGAGAATCCAGAACTGGACGGCCTCGCCGGTCGAGGTGGCGGTGGCCGCTGCGGCCAGGGTGGAGGTCATGCGTCGACCTCCTTGTCCGCTTCTCCCTTGGAGACGGCCGTCTGGCGCTCCGTGCCCGGGGCGGCCTCGGTCACCAGGCCCCGGTAGTAGTCCTGTTCGTCCATGCCCGGGAAGATCGCGTGCGGGCTGTCGACCATGCCTTCCTCCAGGCCCGCGAGCAGCTCGTCCTTGGTGTAGATGAGGCTCTCGCGGGTGGTGTTGGCGAGCTCGAACTCATTGGTCATGGTCAGAGCCCGGGTGGGGCACGCCTCGATGCAGAGCCCGCACAGGATGCAGCGTGCGTAGTTGATCTGGTAGACGCGGCCGTAGCGCTCGCCGGGGGAGTAGCGCTCCTCGTCCGTGTTGTCCGCGCCCTCGACGTAGATCGCGTCGGCCGGACAGGCCCAGGCGCACAGCTCGCAGCCGACGCACTTCTCCAGCCCGTCGGGGTGACGGTTGAGCTGGTGCCGGCCGTGGAAGCGCGGCGCCGTGACCTTCTGCGTCTCCGGGTACTGCTCGGTCAGCCGCTTCTTGAACATGGCCTTGAAGGTCACGCCGAAGCCGGCCACAGGATTCTGGAACTTCTCCCCTGAGGGTTCCGGTGACTCAGACACCGTCGGCCTCCCTTCCGTCACTCGAACTTCCGGCACTCGGACTTCCGGCACTCGGACTTCCGCCACCCAGGTCGTCACTCCGAGTATCCGGTCCACCACTGACAACGAGCTCCCGCTCACGTCGCGGCGTGCGGCGCGGCACCGGGGGCAGGGTCTGGCCGGGCAGCGGGGGCACGGGGTACCCGCCCGCCATCGGGTCGAACGCCGGCTCCGGTCCCGCCGCCTCCTCGGCGGCCTTGGCCTTCCGGTCGCGGAAGACGTCGGCGACGAAGGAGACGAGCAGGACCGCGATGACGGCCCCGGCGACGTACAGCAGGATCTGCGAGAAGTCGTAGCCCTCGTTGTTCAGCGCCCTGACGGTGGCGACCATCATCAGCCAGACCACGGAGACCGGGATCAGGACCTTCCAGCCGAGCTTCATCAGCTGGTCGTAACGGACGCGTGGCAGCGTGCCGCGCAGCCAGATGAAGAAGAAGAGGAGCAGCTGCACCTTGATGACGAACCAGAGCATCGGCCACCAGCCGTGGTTCGCGCCCTCCCAGAAGGTGCTGACCGGGTACGGAGCCCGCCAGCCGCCCAGGAAGAGGGTCACGGAGACCGCGGAGACGGTGACCATGTTGACGTACTCGGCGAGCATGAACATCGCGAACTTGATCGACGAGTACTCGGTGTTGAAGCCGCCGACGAGGTCGCCCTCGGACTCCGGCATGTCGAACGGCGCGCGGTTGGTCTCGCCGACCATCGTGACGATGTAGATGATGAAGGAGACCGGCAGCAGGAGCACGAACCAGCGGTCCTCCTGCGCCGCCACGATCTCCGAGGTCGACATCGACCCGGAGTAGAGGAACACCGAGGCGAAGGCGGCGCCCATCGCGATCTCGTAGCTGATCATCTGGGCGCACGAGCGCAGACCGCCGAGCAGCGGGTACGTCGATCCGGAGGACCAGCCGGCCAGCACGATGCCGTAGATGCCGACGGAGGCGACCGCGAGGATGTACAGCATCGCGATCGGCAGGTCGGTGAGCTGCATCGTCGTACGGTGGCCGAAGATCGAGACCTCGTTGCCCGACGGGCCGAACGGGATCACGGCGATCGCCATGAACGCCGGTGCGGCGGCGACGATCGGGGCCAGGATGTAGACGACCTTGTCGGCCCGCTTGACGACGACGTCTTCCTTGAGCATCAGCTTGATGCCGTCGGCGAGCGACTGGAGCATGCCCCAGGGGCCGTGCCGGTTGGGGCCGATGCGCAGCTGCATCCAGGCGACGACCTTGCGCTCCCACACGATGGAGAAGAGCACGGTCACCATCAGGAAGGCGAAGCAGAACACCGCCTTGACGACGACGAGCCACCAGGGGTCGGTGCCGAACATCGAGAGATCCTCGGCCGCGAGGACGGTCCCCCGCGGTGCCGCGGTGAGTTGGGCGAGGCCGGTCACTCTCCTACCTCCGTTGTCACGACGTGGGAGCCCGGGGCGGCCGGACCGATCCTGACCAGTCCGCCCGGCTGGGCGCCGGTGTCGGCGGGGACGCCACGTCCGACGGAGTTGAGCGGCACCCACACCACCCGGTCGGGCATCTCGGTGACCACGAGCGGGAGTTCGGTGGAGCCGGCGGGTCCGGTGACGGCCAGCAGATCGCCGTCCTTCACCCCGGACTCGGCCGCGGTGGCCGGGGAGAGCCGGGCGACCGCGGCGTGCCGGGTGCCGGCGAGCGCCTCGTCGCCCTCCTGGAGCCGGCCCCGGTCGAGCAGCATCCGGTGTCCCGCGAGCACGGCCTCGCCGTCCCCGGGCCGGGGCACCGGACGGGACTCCGCCCGCGGGTCGTCGGCGTGACGCACGTCCTGGCCGCCGAGGCGGTCGAGCTCGCGGCGGGCCGCCCTCAGGTCTGGCAGTCCAAGGTGTACGTCGAGCGCGTCGGCCAGCATGTGCAGCACGCGCGCGTCGGTCGGGCAGAGCGTCCTCGGCAGCTGCTCGGGCTTGAGCGCGGCCTCGAACATGCGCGCCCTGCCCTCCCAGTTGAGGAAGGTGCCGGGCTTCTCCGGGACGGCGGCGACGGGCAGGACCACGTCGGCGCGCTCGGTCACCGCGCCGGGGCGCAGCTCCAGCGACACGAGGAAGCCGACCTCGTCCAGCGCCTGGAGCGCCCCGGCCGGGTCCGGCAGGTCCTCGGGGTCGACGCCCGCGACCAGCAGCGCGGCCAGCTCGCCGGTGGCCGCGGCCCGGAGGATCTGCCCGGTGTCGCGGCCGAAGCGCGAGGGGAGTTCGGCGACGCCCCAGACGGAGGCCACCTCGTCCCTCGCGCGGGGGTCTGTCGCGGGACGGCCGCCGGGCAGCACCGACGGGAGCGCGCCCGCCTCCAGTGCGCCGCGTTCGCCGGCCCGGCGCGGGATCCACACCAGCGCGGCACCGGTCGCCGTGGCGGTGCGCACGGCGGCGGTCAGTCCGCCGGGCACCGCGGCGAGCCTCTCGCCCACCACGATGACCGCGCCTTCGCCGCGCAGCGCCTCGGCCGCGACGGCTCCTTCGCCCTCCAGGCCGACTCCGCCCGCGAGCGCGTCCAGCCATTCGGTCTCGGTGCCGGGTGCGGCGGGGAGCAGCGTGCCGCCCGCCTTCTCCAGGCCCCGGCTGGCGTGCGAGGCGAGGGCGAACGTCCGCTGCCCGTGCTTGCGGTGGGCCTTGCGCAGCCGCAGGAAGACGCCGGGCGCCTCCTCCTCGGACTCGAAGCCGGCCAGCAGGACGGCCGGGGCCTTCTCCAGCGAGGTGTACGTGACCCCGCTGCCGTCCAGATCGCGTCCGCGTCCCGCCACCCGCGCGGCCAGGAAGTCGGCCTCCTCACCGCTGTGGACGCGGGCCCGGAAGTCGATGTCGTTGGTGTCGAGGGCGACCCGCGCGAACTTGCTGTAG
Organism: Streptomyces sp. NPDC002125; assembly: GCF_053593715.1. Taxonomy (NCBI): domain Bacteria; kingdom Bacillati; phylum Actinomycetota; class Actinomycetes; order Kitasatosporales; family Streptomycetaceae; genus Streptomyces; species Streptomyces sp. NPDC002125. The sequence continues at coordinate 274,572 of NZ_JBSFDD010000008.1, forward strand.
GCGTAGGCGTCCTCGACGGTCAGCCGCCCTCCGGTGAGCACGCCGGTCCTGCCGCGCGCACCCGAGAGTCCGGCAGCCGCGGCTTCCAGCGCCTCCGGCCAGCTCGCCGGCTCCAGCACACCCTCCGCGTTGCGCACGAGCGGGGTGGTGAGCCGGTCGCGCTGCTGGGCGTAGCGGAAGCCGAAGCGGCCCTTGTCGCAGAGCCACTCCTCGTTGACCTCGGGGTCGTTGGCGGCGAGCCGCCGCATGACCTTGCCGCGCCGGTGGTCGGTCCGGGTGGCGCAGCCGCCCGCGCAGTGCTCGCACACCGAGGGCGTCGACACCAGGTCGAAGGGCCGGGAGCGGAAGCGGTACGCCGCCGAGGTCAGCGCCCCGACGGGACAGATCTGGATGGTGTTGCCGGAGAAGTACGACTCGAAGGGGTCGCCCTCGCCCGTACCGACCTGCTGGAGCGCGCCGCGCTCGATCAGCTCGATCATCGGGTCGCCCGCCACCTGGTTGGAGAACCGGGTGCAGCGGGCGCAGAGCACGCACCGCTCGCGGTCCAGCAGCACCTGGGTGGAGATGGGGACGGGCTTCTCGAAGGTGCGCTTCTTCCCGTCGAAGCGGGAGTCGGCGCCGCCGTGCGACATCGCCTGGTTCTGAAGGGGGCACTCGCCGCCCTTGTCGCAGACCGGGCAGTCCAGCGGGTGGTTGATGAGCAGGAGCTCCATCACCCCCTTCTGGGCCTTCTCCGCGACGGGCGAGGTGATCTGCGACTTCACGACCATGCCGTCGGTGCACGTGATGGTGCAGGACGCCATCGGCTTGCGCTGGCCCTCGACCTCGACGATGCACTGCCGGCAGGCGCCGGCCGGGTCGAGGAGCGGGTGGTCGCAGAAGCGCGGGATCTCGATGCCCAGGAGTTCGGCGGCGCGGATGACGAGGGTGCCCTTGGGCACGCTGATCTCGATGCCGTCGATCGTGAGCGTGACCAGGTCCTCGGGCGGAACGGCCGCCTCGCCGCCCCCGGAGGGCGCACTCGTGGTGACTGTCATGCGTTCACCCCCCGGTGAGCGTTCTTGTCGTCTTTGTCGTCGGCCCAGAGGGTCGACCGGGCCGGATCGAAGGGGCAGCCCCTGCCGGTGATGTGCTGTTCGTACTCCTCGCGGAAGTACTTGAGCGAGGAGAAGATCGGCGAGGCCGCGCCGTCGCCGAGGGCGCAGAAGGACTTGCCGTTGATGTTGTCCGCGATGTCGTTGAGTTTGTCGAGGTCGGACATCTGTCCCTTGCCGGCCTCGATGTCGCGGAGCAGCTGGACGAGCCAGTAGGTGCCCTCACGGCACGGGGTGCACTTGCCGCAGGACTCGTGGGCGTAGAACTCGGTCCAGCGGGTGACGGCGCGGACCACGCAGGTGGTCTCGTCGAAGCACTGGAGCGCCTTGGTGCCGAGCATGGACCCGGCGGCGCCGACCCCCTCGTAGTCCAGGGGGACATCGAGGTGTTCGTCGGTGAACATCGGGGTGGAGGAGCCGCCCGGGGTCCAGAACTTCAGGCGGTGCCCCTCGCGGATGCCGCCGCTCATGTCGAGCAGCTGCCGCAGGGTGATGCCGAGCGGGGCCTCGTACTGGCCGGGGCTGGTGACGTGGCCGCTGAGCGAGTACAGCGTGAAGCCCGGGGACTTCTCGCTGCCCATCGACTTGAACCAGTCCTTGCCCCTGTGCAGGATCGCGGGAACCGAGGCGATGGACTCCACGTTGTTCACCACGGTGGGGCAGGCGTACAGACCGGCGACCGCGGGGAAGGGGGGACGCAGCCGGGGCTGGCCGCGCCGTCCTTCCAGCGAGTCGAGCAGCGCGGTCTCCTCGCCGCAGATGTACGCGCCGGCGCCCGCGTGCACCGTGAGTTCGAGGTCCAGCCCCGAGCCCAGGATGTTCTCCCCCAGATAGCCCGCCTCGTACGCCTCGCGTACGGCCTCGTGCAGCCGCCGCAGTACGGGGACCACCTCGCCACGCAGATAGATGAAGGCGTGCGAGGAGCGGATCGCGTAACAGGCGATCACGATGCCCTCGATGAGGCTGTGCGGGTTCGCGAAGAGGAGCGGGATGTCCTTGCAGGTCCCGGGCTCCGACTCGTCGGCGTTGACCACGAGGTAGTGCGGCTTGCCGTCGCCCTGCGGGATGAACTGCCACTTCATCCCGGTGGGGAAGCCCGCTCCTCCGCGTCCGCGCAGACCGGAGTCCTTGACGTACGCGATGAGGTCGTCGGGCGCCATGGCCAGGGCCTTGCGCAGTCCCTCGTATCCGTCGTGGCGACGGTAGGTGTCCAGGGTCCAGGACTCGGGCTCGTCCCAGAAGGAGGACAGCACGGGGGCCAGGAGCTTCTCCGGGCTGGTCCCGTTCTTGTCGATCTCGGCTGCCAAGGTCATCACTCCCCCTCCTCGGCTGCGGGCCCGGCCGGGTTGTCCGGGTCGGAGGCCGCCGTCTGCTGCGGTGCGTCGTGCGAGCTGAGGTGCTCGGCGCCCTTCTGCGGCTGTGCGTCCTGCGGCGCCTCGCCGCGCTGCCCGACGACGCGCGCGTGCGGTGCGGCTTCGCCCTTGGCCAGCTTCAGCCCGATCAGCGAGGCGGCTCCCGCTCCTCCGCTGGCCTCGACGGCGCCGGGGCGCTCGTCGGGGAAGCCGGCCAGGATGCGGGCCGTCTCCTTGTACGTGCACAGGGGCGCGCCCCGGGTGGGCTCCACGGTCCGGCCGGCGATCAGGTCGTCGACGAGCCGTGTCGCGCTCTCCGGTGTCTGGTTGTCGAAGAACTCCCAGTTCACCATCACGACGGGGGCGAAGTCGCAGGCCGCGTTGCACTCGATGTGTTCGAGCGTGACCTTGCCGTCCTCGGTCGTCTCGGCGTTGCCGACGCCCAGGTGCTCCTTGAGCCGGTCGAAGATGGCGTCGCCGCCCATGACCGCGCACAGGGTGTTGGTGCAGACCCCGACCTGGTAGTCCCCGCTGGGCCGGCGCCGGTACATCGAGTAGAAGGTGGCGACCGCGGTGACCTCGGCGGTGGTGAGGCCGAGCCGGTCGGCGCAGAACGCCATGCCCGTACGGGAGACGTATCCCTCCTCGGACTGCACCAGGTGCAGCAGCGGCAGCAGCGCGGAGCGGCTTCCGGGATAGCGGGCGATCACCTTCTCCGCGTCCGCTTCGAGCCGGGCGAGCACCTCGGCCGGGTAGGCGGGGGCAGGGAGCTGCGGCATCCCCAGGCTGACTTCTCGGTTGGCTGCGGTCACCGGTCGACGCCTCCCATCACGGGGTCGATGGACGCGACGGCGACGATGACGTCGGCGACCTGGCCGCCCTCGCACATCGCCGCCATGGCCTGGAGGTTGGTGAAGGACGGGTCGCGGAAGTGGACCCGGAAGGGCCGGGTGCCCCCGTCCGAGACGACGTGCACGCCGAGTTCGCCCTTGGGCGACTCGATGGCGGTGTACGCCTGCCCGGCCGGGACCCGGAAGCCCTCGGTCACCAGCTTGAAGTGGTGGATCAGGGCCTCCATGGAGGTGCCCATGATCTTCTTGATGTGGTCGAGGGAGTTGCCGAGTCCGTCGGGCCCCAGCGCGAGCTGTGCGGGCCAGGCGATCTTCTTGTCGGCGACCATGACCGGTCCCGGCTCCAGCCGGTCGAGGCACTGCTCGACGATCCTGAGCGACTGGCGCATCTCCTCCAGACGGATGAGGAAGCGGCCGTAGGCGTCGCAGGTGTCGGCGGTGGGCACGTCGAACTCGTAGTTCTCGTAGCCGCAGTACGGATCGGTCTTGCGCAGGTCGTGCGGGAGTCCGGCGGACCTGAGCACCGGGCCGGTGGCGCCGAGCGCCATGCAGCCGGTCAGGTCGAGGTAACCGACGTCCTGCATGCGGGCCTTGAAGATGGGATTGCCGGTGGCGAGCTTGTCGTACTCCGGCAGGTTCTTCTTCATGGTCTTCACGAACTCGCGGAGCCGGTCGACCGCGCCCATGGGAAGGTCCTGGGCGAGGCCGCCGGGCCGGATGAACGCGTGGTTCATGCGGAGGCCGGTGATCAGCTCGAAGAGATCGAGAACGAGTTCACGATCACGGAAGCCGTAGATCATGATCGTCGTGGCGCCGAGCTCCATGCCGCCGGTGGCGATGCACACCAGGTGCGAGGAGATCCGGTTGAGCTCCATCAGGAGCACGCGCAGGACGGTCGCCCGGTCGGGGATCTGGTCCTCGATGCCGAGGAGCTTCTCGACCCCGAGGCAGTAGGCCGCCTCGTTGAAGAACGGGGTGAGGTAGTCCATGCGCGTGACGAAGGTGGTGCCCTGCGTCCAGTTCCGGAATTCGAGGTTCTTCTCGATGCCGGTGTGGAGGTAGCCGATGCCGCAGCGGGCCTCGGTGACGGTCTCGCCGTCGATCTCCAGGATCAGCCGCAGCACGCCGTGCGTGGACGGGTGCTGGGGACCCATGTTGACGATGATGCGCTCGTCGTCCGACTTGGCGGCGGACTCGACGACCTCGTCCCAGTCGCCGCCGGTGACTGTATATACAGTCCCCTCGGTGGTCGCCCTGGGCGTTGCGTGGGGAGTAGTCATCAGCTGTACGACCTCCGCTGGTCCGGAGCCGGGATCTGGGCGCCCTTGTACTCGACGGCGATGCCGCCGAGCGGGTAGTCCTTGCGCTGCGGGAAGCCCTGCCAGTCGTCCGGCATCATGATCCGGGTCAGGGCGGGGTGCCCGTCGAAGATCAGGCCGAAGAAGTCGTAGGTCTCGCGCTCGTGCCAGTCGTTGGCCGGGTAGACCCCGACGAGCGACGGGATGTGCGGGTCGCTGTCGGGGGCGGACACCTCCAGGCGGATCAGCCGCCCGTGGGTGAGCGAGCGCAGGTGGTAGACCGCGTGGAGCTCGCGCCCCTTGTCCCCCAGGTAGTGCACACCGCTGACGCCCGTACAGAGCTCGAAGCGCAGGGCGGGGTCGTCGCGCAGGGTGCGGGCGACCTGGACCAGGTGCTCACGGGCGATGAAGAAGGTGACCTCGCCCCGGTCGACGACGGTCCTCTCGATGACGTTCGCGGGAAGCAGGTCCTGTTCCTCCAGGGCCCCTTCCAGCTCGTCGGCCACTTCGTCGAACCAGCCGCCGTACGGCCGGGAGGCCGCGCCCGGCAGGGTCACCGTGCGGACGAGTCCGCCGTAGCCGGAGGTGTCGCCGCCGTTGTTGGCGCCGAACATCCCCTTGCGTACGCCGATGACCTCGCCGGAGTCGTCCCGCGGGACCGGCACCTGGCCGCTGTTGGTGTTCTGTTCGTCGCTCATCGCAGCAGCCCCTTCATCTCGATCAGGGGAAGTGCCTTGAGCGCCGCCTCCTCCGCCTCGCGGGCGGCCTCCTCCGCGTTGACCCCGAGCTTGGAGCCCTGGATCTTCTGGTGGAGCTTGAGGATGGCGTCGATCAGCATCTCGGGCCGCGGCGGGCAGCCCGGCAGATAGATGTCGACCGGGACAATATGATCAACACCCTGAACAATGGCATAATTGTTGAACATTCCACCCGATGATGCGCAAACCCCCATGGAGATGACCCACTTGGGGCTCGGCATCTGGTCGTAGACCTGCCTCAGGACGGGCGCCATCTTCTGGCTGACCCGTCCCGCGACGATCATCAGATCCGCCTGCCGCGGCGATCCGCGGAAGACCTCCATCCCGAAACGGGCCAGGTCGTACCGCCCGGCGCCGGTCGTCATCATCTCGATGGCGCAGCAGGCGAGGCCGAAGGTGGCGGGGAATACGGAGGACTTCCGTACCCAGCCGGCGGCCTGCTCGACAGTGGTCAGCACAAAGCCGCTCGGCAGCTTCTCTTCGAGTCCCATGGTGTGCCCCTCAGCCCCTCAGTCCCATTCCAGGCCGCCGCGGCGCCACACATACGCGTAGGCGACGAAGACGGTGAGCACGAAGAGCAGCATCTCCACGAGCCCGAAGATCCCCAGGGCGTCGAAGGTGACCGCCCAGGGATAGAGGAAGACGATCTCGATGTCGAAGACGATGAACAGCATCGCCGTCAGGTAGTACTTGATGGGGAAACGGCCGCCTCCGGCTGGAGTGGGGGTGGGTTCGATGCCGCACTCGTACGCTTCGAGCTTTGCCCGGTTGTACCGCTTGGGGCCGATTAGCGTGGCCATGACCACGGAGAAGATCGCAAACCCTGCCCCGAGGGCGCCGAGCACGAGGATGGGCGCGTAGGCATTCACGCTCCTCGCTCCTTCCAGTCGTCCTTGACCGTTGGACCGCATCGGGCGACCGGCTCACCACCTCATCAAGATCGTGCACATGTGAGGCAGTTCACAAGCCCGACTGCCCCGCATCCTATGCCTGCCGTCCTGTGATCTGCGACACGGGGTACACCAACGTCTTTGTGATCTCCACCACCTGACGAACGATCATGAAGTCGGATGAGCGGTGATCTTCACACTCGAAGCGGCAGAGCGGTTACGAGACGTGACATCTCGCGTTGTTACCGCTGGTCAAAGACGTGTGGCTCTATCAATGGACGGCCTCTACATGCAAATTGGCGATGGACGCCGAGTGGGTGATATAGGAACCGGCCCCAGATCGCGGCCACTCGGACGGGGGGCTCGCGGTACCGAAGTGGACATTGCGCACGCATTCACGAACTTCCGGGCGTACGCGCCGGGTGGGTACGGAGGGCCGGCTACCCGCCGGGGCCGTACGCGGCGCGCACCCGCGCGGTTGCCTCTCACGGGAGGGCCACACTGTGACCTGCGTCACTCCATGAGCACTTCAAGAAAAGCGGGCTTGGCCAACCGTGTGAACGGATGGTAAGCGACGGGCAATTCGGGCGTATTGAAAGAACCCCGTGATCACAGCGCTGATCACTGCCGCCCGATTTGCCCGTTAGGGCGTCAATAAAGGCCCCTGATAAGCGGATTCACAGATTCCGAACGTAACTGTGTCGCAACACACGTTTCTTGATGGGACCCCTACAGCCCTGATAGCGCTAGTACTCATGTCCCACACCGCTCACATACCCAGCCACCGGAAGCCCCGCCAGCGTGCCTCGAAGACGGCGCTGCGGGCAGGAGTTGCCGGTGGCGTCCTCAGCACCATCGCGGTCGCGGGTGCCGCCGGTCCGGCCCAGGCCGAGCCGGTGACCCAGACCATCGAGATGCCCACCATCACGGCAGGCCTCTCCACCTCCGTCGCGGCCTCCGCGCAGGCGACCCAGGCGGTCGCTCTCGACCTGGAGACGCAGGCCCACGAGGACGCCGCAGCGGCCAGCGCCGCCAAGACCGCCAAGAAGGCCAAGGCCGAGGCGGTCCGCAAGGCCGAGGCCAAGAAGAAGGCCGAAGCAGCCGCCAAGGCCAAGGCGGAGGCCGCCGAGCGCGCCTCCCGTACGGCCGAGCGCACCACGCTCAGCGCGCCCTCCGGCTCCTCGTCCTCCTCGTCCTCCTCCTCGTCGTCCACCGCCACCGGCTCCGCCGCGTCCGTCATCGCGTTCGCGCAGTCGCAGGTCGGTGACGCGTACGTCTCCGGCGGCACGGGCCCGAACTCGTGGGACTGCTCGGGTCTGGTCCAGGCCGCCTTCGCCACGGTGGGCATCGACCTGCCGCGCGTCTCGCAGGACCAGTCGACGGCCGGCACGCAGGTCTCGCTCGACAACCTCCAGCCCGGCGACATCCTGTACTGGGGCGGCGCGGGCAGCGCGTACCACGTCGGGATCTACGTGGGCGGCGGCCAGTTCGTCGGCGCGCAGAACTCCAGCACCGGCGTCGTGCAGAAGTCCCTGGACTACGACCCGCCGTCGGGCGCGGTCCGCGTTCTCTGATTCACAAGCTCCGCACACCGGGGCACGATCGCGGGCCGTCCCTCCCTCATCCGGAGTGACGGCCCGTCATCGTGCCCCGGTCGCGCCCGTCTCCACGGCGGTCTCCACCGGCGTGCGCTGGCCGGGCACATGGGCCCGGCCGCGGCCGGCCCGCTCCTTGCGCAGCAGCATCACGCCCGCCGCGCACGCCAGGGCCGCCAGCACGAAGCCGTACGCCGGGGTGGAGCCCGACGGCTGGGTCTCGTAGACGAGCGCCGCCGACAGCACGACGAGCGCGTCCCGGACCCTGCTGCCGGCCGCCGTCGCGGCCAGCACGGCTGTCCCCCAGAGCAGGTACCAGGGCTGCACCATCGGGGAGAGCGCCACCAGGGCCACCAGCCCGAGGCCCAGCCCGTGCACGGCTTCCAGCCGTCCGGTGGCAGAACGCCACGCCAGCAGCAGGATCAGGGCGACCCCGGCGGCCAGACCCAGGTTCTGCACGGCGGCCTTCACGGGGTCCGGGTCGGTCCCGGCGAGCAGCCGCAGGAGTTCACCGAGCCCGAGGCCCAGATCGCTGCTCACCGAGAGCGCGGTGTGGATACGCCCCGCGACACCCTGCGTGGCCACCCAGCCGAAGCCGGTCCCGCCGAGCAGGGTCATCAGCACGACGACCGCCCCGGCCACCGCTCCCGGCCCGGCCAGCCCCTTCGCCACCCGGCGCGGGAGCCCGCCGCCGGCGGCCCGGCCCACCAGGACGGCGATGAAGAGCAGCGCCACCGCCGCCGGGGTCTTGACCATCATGGCGAGTCCGACAAGCACCGACCCGCTGATCCATCGCCCGCGCAGCGCGAGCACGACGCCCGCCAGCATCAGGCCGATCATCAGGCCGTCGTTGTGGAGCCCGCCCGCCACGTGCATCAGCAGCAGCGGGTTGAGCGCGCCCAGCCACAACGCGGCGCCCGGGCTGCGGCCGTGCTCCCGCGCGAGGTGCGGCAGCGCCCAGGCGATCAGCGCCAGCGCCCCCAGGGCGACCAGCCGCATCGCGAGGACGGCGGGCACGATCGTGCCCCCGGTCGCCCAGGTCACGCCGCGCGCCACGATGAGGAAGAACGGGCCGTACGGCGCGGGGGTGTCGGTCCAGTGCCCGCCGACGCTCGCCGCGGCGTCGCCGCCCGGTCCCGCCGGGTCCAGGACGGACGGGCCCACGTCGTAGACGTCGTGCCCTTCGAGGACCATGGCACCCTGCGCGATGTAGCTGTAGACATCGGCGCTGTAGAGCGGCGGGGCCACCACGAACGGCGCGGTCCACCACCCCAGGGTGACCAGACTGTCCCGTACGCCGGCGCCGGTCCTGCCGTACATCCACCAGGCGACGACGAGCACGGTCAGTCCGCCGTACGCCAGGGCGTAGCCGGCCGCCGTGACGGCGGTGCCCTGCGGCACCCAGAGCCCCCACGGGTCGTGGGCGGGCAGCGTCCCGACGGCCCAGCCCCCCGCGACGGCCGCCGTCGCCCCTGCCGCACCCAGCAGTCGGTACGTTCCGCCGTTCCCTGCCCCCGGTGCCCACATGGTCCGCAAACCTATCGCAGCGGGTCCGGGCGGCCCACCGGTGCTCGGGGCCGCCCGCTCAACCGGTCAGGCCTTCGGGGCGACCTTCGAGAGGCCGTTGATGATGCGGTCCATCGCGTCGCCGCCCGTCGGGTCGGTGAGGTTGGCGAGCATCTTCAGCGTGAACTTCATCAGCAGAGGGTGGGTCAGACCGCGCTGCGTCGCGATCTTCATGACCTTCGGGTTGCCGATCATCTTCACGAAGGCGCGGCCCAGCGTGTAGTAGCCCCCGTAGGTGTCCTTGAGAATCTTCGGGTAGTGCTGGAGCGCCAGTTCCCGCTGTGCCGGGGTCGCGCGGGCGTGCGCCTGGACGATGACGTCGGCGGCGATCTGGCCGGATTCCATGGCGTACGCGATGCCTTCGCCGTTGAACGGGTTGACCAGGCCACCGGCGTCACCGACGAGCAGCAGGCCCTTGGTGTAGTGCGGCTGGCGGTTGAACGCCATGGGGAGCGCGGCCCCGCGGATCGGCATCGTCATGTTCTCGGGGGTGTAGCCCCAGTCCTCCGGCATGGAGGCGCACCAGGCCTTGAGGACCTCGCGCCAGTCGAGCTCCCGGAAGGCCGACGAGGAGTTGAGGATGCCGAGGCCGACGTTGGACGTGCCGTCGCCCATGCCGAAGATCCAGCCGTAGCCCGGCAGCAGCCGGTCCTCGGCGCCGCGGCGGTCCCACAGCTCCAGCCAGGACTCCAGGTAGTCGTCGTCGTGGCGGGGCGAGGTGAAGTACGTACGGACCGCGACGCCCATCGGGCGGTCCTCGCGGCGGTGCAGGCCCATGTTGAGCGAGAGCCGGGTGGAGTTGCCGTCGGCGGCGACGACCAGCGGGGCGTGGAAGGTGACCGGCGTCTTGTCCTCGCCGAGCTTGGCGTGGACGCCGGTGATGCGGCCGGTGCGCTCGTCCTTGACGGGCTCGCCCACGTTGCAGCGCTCGTGGAGCCGCGCGCCCGCCTTCTGGGCCTGGCGGGCCAGCTGCTCGTCGAAGTCGTCGCGCTTGCGGACCAGTCCGTAGTCCGGGTACGAGGCGAGGTCCGGCCAGTCCAGCTGGAGGCGGACGCCGCCGCCGATGATGCGCAGGCCCTTGTTGCGCAGCCAGCCGGCCTCTTCGGAGATGTCGATCCCCATGGAGACGAGCTGCTTGGTGGCACGCGGGGTGAGACCGTCGCCGCAGACCTTCTCACGCGGGAAGGCCGTCTTCTCCAGGAGGAGGACGTCGAGTCCGGCCTTGGCGAGGTAGTACGCGGTCGTGGAGCCGGCTGGGCCCGCTCCGACGACGATCACGTCCGCGCTGTGTTCGGAGAGGGGCTCGGTCACGGTCGGATCTCCCGAAGACTCGAATTCGCGTGCCGCGCGGCACATGTCGCGTGCAGTCTATGGGTGCCTGCCGATCAACCTCCCGAAGGGCTCCCCGATGCCGCACGTGCCTGGTTCGACCCCGTCCGTCCGTCTGCGCGTCCCGACCGACGAGGACGCCCTTGCCTGGTACCGGGTGTTCGACGATCCGGAGGTGATGGAGTTCCACGGCGGCCGCCGGGCGGAGTACTCCGTGTACGAGGAGCTGACCGCCCGCCAGCGCCGCCACGACGCGGAGCTCGGCCACTGCCTGTGGACGGTGCTGGACGACTCCGGCGAGGTGCTCGGCTTCACCGGCGCCCAGCCGTGGCCGCACGAGTCCTTCGGGCCGGTGGGCGAGGTCGAGATCGGCTGGCGGCTGGGCCGGGCGGCCTGGGGACACGGTTACGCGACCGCCGCGGCCCGCACCACGCTGGAGCGGATGAGGGCGCTCGGGGTGCCGGAGGTCGTGGCGATGATCAATGCGCGCAACGCGCGCTCGGTCGCGGTGGCGGAACGTCTCGGGATGCGCCGGGCCGAGACGTACACGACCCCGGTGTCGCGGCAGGAGGCGTACTGCTACCGGCTGGAGCTCTGAGCCCGGGGGGCCTCAGTCGCGCACGCCCCGGTGCAGCGCCACCACGCCGCCGGTGAGGTCGCGCCAGGCCACGTTCGACCAGCCGGCCTTCTGGAGCAGCGTCGCCAGGCCGGCCTGGTCGGGCCAGGCGCGGATCGACTCGGCGAGGTAGACGTACGCGTCGGGGTTGGAGGACACGGCGCGGGCGACCGGCGGCAGCGCGCGCATCAGGTACTCCGTGTAGACGGTCCTGAAGGGCGCCCAGGTCGGCTGCGAGAACTCGCAGATCACGACGCGTCCGCCGCGCTTGGTCACCCGGTACAGCTCGCTCAGCGCGGCGCCGGTGTCCTGGATGTTGCGCAGCCCGAAGGAGATGGTGACCGTGTCGAAGGTCTCGTCCTTGAAGGGGAGCTTCGTGCCGTCCCCCGCGGTGAAGGGCATCCACGGGTGGCGCTCCTTGCCGACCCGGAGCATCCCGATCGAGAAGTCGCACGGCACGACGTAGGCGCCCGCGCGGGCGAAGGGCTGCGAGGAGGTCGCCGTACCGGCTGCCAGGTCGAGGATCTTCTGGGCCGGTCGGGCGTCGACGGCGCGGGCGACCTCCTTGCGCCAGAGCCGCGCCTGTCCGAGCGACAGCACGTCGTTGGTGAGGTCGTAGTTCGCCGCCACGTCGTCGAACATCGAGGCGACTTCGTGCGGCTGCTTTTCCAGGGATGCTCGGGTCACCCTCCCATTCAAGCAGCCCCGCCCCCGGCCGCTCCCGGCGGCGTGCGCGGCCCGGCCCCGGTCGCCCCGGCGGCGTGGAACGGGCTTCAACCTTTCGGGGCCGACAGCGCTCGTACAGGGGTGAGACCAACCGGAGAACGTGAGAGGAGCGCGGATGCCCGTCCTGCGCGACAAGGGCTCCACCGGGCCGAGTGGCTTCGCGGACGCCTTCGAGGATTTCGCCCGGGCGAACCAGCAGTCTCTGTACCGCACCGCATACCTGCTCTGCGGTGACCGGGAGGGGGCCCGGGACCTGACCCAGACGGCCCTGACGAAGATCTTCCAGCACTGGCGGCGGGTGAGCGCGGCCGACCGCCCAGAGGCCTACGCGCGCACGGTCCTGACGCGGACGTTTCTCGCCGAGCGCCGGCGCCGGCTGCGCGACCTCCTGGCCCACACCCCCGTCGAGGTGCCCAGGGCCGCGGTCGGCCCGGACCTGACCGTGACGCTGCTGGCCGCACTCGCGGAACTGCCTCCACGGGCGCGGGCGATGGTGGTCCTTCGCTACTGGGAGGACCTCAGCGTGGAGTCGGTCGCCGAGCTGCTCAGATGCAGCGAGTCGACCGTCAAGAGCCAGTGCTCGCGTTCCCTGGCCCGGCTGCGGGAGCGGCTGGGACCGGCTCATGTCTACGTCACCACGAACTGAGGAGCTCACATGACGGACCAGGACGCCCTGCTCGTCAAAGACGTCATGCGGCGCACGGCCGACGGTCTGGGCCCGCTTCCCGACCTGGTGCCCCAGGCCGTCGCCCGGGGCAGGCGCCGTCGGGCGAGGACCCGGCTCGCGCTCACGGCGAGCGCCTTCGGGGCGGTCACCCTGGGCGTGCTCGGCGCGGCGGCGCTGTCGGGCGGCGGCTCCGGGCCGAGCCCCGCGTCCGGTACGGGAGTGGCCGCGGCCCCGGCGCCGTACCGCACGCCGGTCCATGTGGAGCCGTCCCCCGGGGAGGCGGAGGAGGGCGGCCTCTCCGGTCTGCCCGCCGGGGAGAGGCAGCGCCTGGAGGACTTCCAGCAGCGCGCGGCCGTGGCACTGGACGACGCTCTGCCGGACACCGTCGGCACGATCCACCCGGTCGACTCCACCGTCGCGCGCTACCAGGGGGAGGCGGACGGAAACGTCTTCACCGTGCACTTCACCGTCCGGCCCGCCGACGGCGCGGCGCCCGGGGAGTGCCGGAACGTCCCGCAGAAGCGCATGACCTGCGTAAAGGCGGAACTCACCGGAGGCGTCGAGGCGCAGCTCCGGCGCGCCGCGGTCAACTCCCTCGATACGGAGTCCACATCGATCTTCTTCGAATTCGGGAACAGCACGGTCCTGATCGACGTCTCACCGGACGAGGAGAAAGGGGTTTCCGCGCCGGTGACCGTTCAGCAGCTCCTGGACGGGGTCAGGGGCAGTGGGCTGCTGGACGTCGTGCGGTACGCGGACGAGCACCCGGTGCTCGAGAAGCAGGTCAGCGTGCAGGGCGGGTGAACGCACCCTTCCTGGACGGACGTTCCGAGACCACGGAAAGCCACCAGAAGATGAACAACGGCGACACCCATCGCCGGCGGAGCGCCTCGGGCGCCCGCCGGGGGGCCGGAGCATCCGCTCCGGCGGCACGGACTTCGCGCTTACAGGCCAGGGCCACGAACCGACGAAGACGGATGCGAAGACGGCGTGCCGTCCTCGCCGGGACCGTGGTCGCGGCGGCCGCCGTCGCCGCCTTCCTCCACGTCGCCCCGCCGTGGCAGAACAACGGCGCCGCGGTGGCGACCGGGCGGGAGCCGGAGCGGAGCACCTCCCCGACGGCCACCGCTCCGGAGGCGCCGGAGGCATCGGCGAGCCCCACGCCCTCGAAGTCCTCCGAGCCCCCCGAGGCCTCGCCGGACGCCGAGGAGCCCGTCGACCCGGACTCCGTGCCGTCCTCGGGCCCCGGCACGTTCACGGTGGCGCACACGGGCGTCACCTCCGGCGGCGGCAGCCGCTACCGCGTCGAGGTCGAGGACGGCATCGGGGTGGACCCGGACAGTGCCGCCGAGGACATCGCGGAGATACTCGCCGACCCCCGGGGGTGGAGCGAGGGCGGGAGCCGTACCTTCCGCCAGGTCGACGACGGCAGCGCCGGGCTGGTGATACGCATAGGGACACCGCGCACCACCGACCGGCTCTGCGGGCAGTACGGGCTGAACACCGGAGGGGAGGTCAACTGCCGCGGCGGGAAGAACGTCATGGTCAACCTCGCCCGCTGGCAGCTGGGTTCACCGACGTTCGACGGGTCCGCCGCCGAGTACCGGGCCCTGATCATCAACCACGAGGTCGGCCACTGGCTGGGCCACGGCCACGAGACCTGCCCCGGCGCCGGGAAGCCCGCGCCCGCGATGATGCAGCAGATCAAGGGGCTGAAGGGCTGCGTCTCCAACGCCTGGCCGTACGACGCGCGGGGTCGCTACCTGGGCGGGCCCTCCGTGCCGTGAGGCCGGGGCGGCCGGCGTCGTACGTGCGGTGAGGCCGGGGCGGCCGGCGCCGTACGTACGGTGAGGCCCGGGCCGGTGCCCTCAGCGCCCCCGGTACACCAGCCGCCCGCCGAGCACCGTGGCCACACAGGTCCGGGCGCCGGCCGCGCGGAGCGCCGCCTCGTCCGGCACGTCGAAGACCGCGAGATCGGCCCGGCCTCCCACGACGAGCGGGCCGTGCGCGGTTCCGGCGAGGCCGTGCCCCCGGGCGAACGGGTCGAGGTCCGGTTCGCCTGCCGGAGCACCGGCCGGCCCGGCCTCCGTCAGACCCGAGCGGCGCACCGCGGTACGTACGGCGGGATCGGCGAAGGCCCCCGCGACATGGGTGGTCCCGTGGCGCAGCATGCGCTGGAGTCCCCGGCGTACGCTGCCGCCCCGGCGCCGCTCGTCCAGCTGACCGGCCAGCCGCTCGAACTCCTCGCCCGTGACGGGCTGTTCGCCGAGCTCGTCCGCCTCGCGCGGATCGGGGTGGTAGCACCGGGTGAGCAGCGGGAGGGCGTCCCGCTGGCACAGTCCGGGGGTGAGGACGCCGGGCCACCGCCTGACCCGGGCCGCCGGGTGGGCGTCCATGACCCGGTCGTACGGCCCGAGGGCCACGATCCGGTCGCCGTCCACGGCGACCGCGCCCCCGGGAACGGCTGCCGCGCCGACCGGAAGGACCAGCGGCGCGGCATGAACGGTCAGCACCGCTGCGTCAGTTGGCGTTGAGGAGCTTGAGCTCCGGGTGCGCGGTGCCGCCCGCGATCGCGGTGGAGGAGATGTGCGAGACGACGCGCTCGTCGACCGGGTCGTTCGCCGGGTCGTCGTGGACGACCAGGTGCTCGTAGGTCGTGGCGCGCTGGGCGGGGACGCGGCCGGCCTTGCGGATGAGATCGATGATCTCCAGCCGGTTCGAGCGGTGCTTGGCACCGGCCGAGGAGACGACATTCTCCTCCAGCATGATCGAGCCGAGGTCGTCGGCGCCGTAGTGCAGGGACAGCTGGCCGACCTCCTTGCCGGTGGTCAGCCAGGAGCCCTGGATGTGGGCGACGTTGTCGAGGAAGAGCCGGGCGATGGCGATCATCCGCAGGTACTCGAAGAGGGTGGCCTGCGTCCGCCCCTTCAGCTTGTTGTTCTCCGGCTGGTAGGTGTACGGGATGAAAGCGCGGAAGCCGCCGGTGCGGTCCTGCACGTCACGGATCATCCGCAGGTGCTCGATGCGCTCGGCGTTGGTCTCGCCGGTGCCCATCAGCATGGTGGAGGTGGACTCGACACCGAGGCCGTGGGCAATCTCCATGATCTCCAGCCAGCGCTCGCCGGACTCCTTGAGCGGGGCGATCGCCGTACGCGGCCGGGCGGGCAGCAGTTCGGCGCCGGCGCCTGCGAAGGAGTCGAGACCGGCGGCGTGGATGCGCTCGATGGCCTCCTTCGCGGAGACACCGGAGATCCGGGCCATGTGCTCGATCTCGGAGGCGCCCAGCGAGTGGATGACCAGCTGCGGGAACGCCTTCTTGATCGCGGAGAAGTGCTCCTCGTAGTACTCGACGCCGTAGTCCGGGTGGTGGCCGCCCTGGAACATGATCTGTGTGCCGCCCAGCTCGACGGTCTCCGCGCAGCGGCGCAGGATGTCGTCGAGGTCGCGGGACCAGCCCTTGGCGGTGTCCTTGGGCGGTGCGTAGAACGCGCAGAACTTGCAGGCCGTGACGCACACGTTGGTGTAGTTGATGTTGCGCTCGATGATGTACGTCGCGATGTGCTCGGTACCCGCGTAGCGGCGGCGGCGCACGGCGTCGGCGGCTGCTCCCAGCGCGTGCAGGGGGGCCGACCTGTAGAGGTCGAGCGCCTCCTCCGGAGTGATCCGACCGCCTTCGGCGGCTCGGTCGAGGACGGGCTGAAGGTCGGCCTTCTCGGTCACCGGGCTGTCACCTTTCGGCGGTTTCTTCTGCGGATCCACGGACCGATCCAGCCTACGCCAGCCCCTGCCCGGGTCAGCCGTCGGACCGGGTGAGTGTGCCCTTCGGCGTGCCCGCGGCCTCCTCGTGGGACTCGTAGAGCAGGGTCCCGCCGGAGGCGAGGGTGAAGACGAGGTCGGCTTCGCCCCCGGTGCACAGGGCTCCGGTGCGGGCGTCGGGATCGGCGCGCTCCTTGATCTTCAGTTCGGTCGCCGTGCCGGAGACGAGCGTGCCGACACCCTTGCAGAGGACCGTCGTGCCGAGCGCGTCGAAGCGGTAGGTGAGCCGGACCACTTCCTCGCCCTTCCTCCCCTCGACGAACACGGCGGTGACCGTGCCGTGGGGGGCACCGCTGCGTTCGGTCGCGGGGCCCTTCCAGGTCCCGGCGAACGCCTTGGGCAGTTCGCTCACCGAAGCGGTCCCGGTCGGGGCCGGGGTCGGGGCCGGGGTCCCGCCGGGCGCGGCGTCCGTCGGCTCCTTCGTCCCGGTGGCGGGCGGCTGCTGCGCGACGTCGTTGCCCTGCTCCCCACCGCCGCCGCCGGTGAACAGGTCCCCCATCATCGCGGCGCCGACGGTCATCACGGCGAGCGCGCCCGCGACGGCGAGCGCGACGGTGCAGCTGACCCGCCGCCGGCGCGGACCGGGCCGCGGGCCCCCCGAGTCCATGGTGACGGCGATGCGCGCGCCCTGGCCGCGCTCCCCGGGCGGCTCGGCGGGCTGGGGCGGAAGCGGCGGGCCGAAGGCGCCGAGCGGCGCGGCTCCCAGCGAGGCGTTGCTGAAGGGCACCGGGCCCGACTGCACGGGCGCGTCCTGCGGCTCCAGGTCCAGCAGGGCCACCGCCGACCGGCTGACCTCGCGCACCACGGGGCCCGGCAGCCAGCCCGGCGCCACCAGCGCGGCGGCCCCGCCGGGGGCGAGCCTGCGGGCGAGCTCGGCGGGCGCGGGCCGGGCGGCGGGGTCCTTGGCGAGGCACCCGGCCACCAGCTCGCGCAGCTCGCCCTCCAGGTCGCCGAGTTCGGGTTCCTCGTGCACCACCTTGTAGAGGAGTACGGCGGACGAGTCGCCCGGGAAGGGCGCGGCACCGGTCGCGGCGTAGGCGAGGACCGCGCCGAGCGAGAAGACGTCGGCGGCGCCCGAGATGTCCAGGCCCCGGATCTGTTCGGGCGCCATGTAGCCGGGCGAGCCGACGGAGACGCCGGTGGAGGTGAGCGAGACGGCGGCGCCGAGGGCGCGGGCGATCCCGAAGTCGATCAGCCGGGGGCCGTCGAGGGCGAGCAGGACGTTGGAGGGCTTCACGTCCCGGTGGACGAGGCCGTGCGCGTGTACGGCGTCGAGTGCCTCGCCGAGCCCCGCGCCCAGCGTGCGTACGGCGTACTCGGGCAGCGGGCCGTAGCGGGTGACCGCGTCGGAGAGCGGGGGCCCGGCCACGTAACCGGTCGCCACCCAGGGCACGGCGGCGTCGGGGTCGGCGTCCAGGACCGGCGCGGTCCACTGCGCCCCGAGGCGCCGCGCGGCGTCCACCTCGCGCCGGAACCTGGCCCGGAACTGCTCGTCCAGGGCGAAGTGGGGGTGGACGACCTTGACCGCGACGGTACGCCCGCCGGCGCTGCGGCCCAGATAGACCCGGCCCATCCCGCCGGCGCCGAGTCTGCCGAGCAGCCGGTAGGCGCCGATGGTGTGCGGTTCGCCGGCTTCCAGCGGCTGCATACGGTCTCCCCCTGTGGACCCCGGTCTCGACCGAGAGCCTAGGGTGCACGGCCCGGGGGGTCACCGTTCCCCCTTCCGCCGATTTCGCCCCTATCGGCACGAAGCAGGGATTTCGCCACACCGAAAGGCGCGAATACGCCGTTCGTCCGCCCCTATCGGCGTTCACCGGCCGGATACCGGAAGGCGTTCCGGGGGACATCAGCTATTCGGCCGCACGCGTACGGGAAGGGACTCCTCGACAGAACTCCGGACATTCGCGCCCTTTCCCCGGAACGGAATGCCGGAGCCTCGCGTCCGTACGAAAGGGCCGTCCGGGGAAGGGGCCGGGAAGGGAGTCCGGGATGGTGCAGGATTCATCTTCTTTGCCGCACCATTCCCGGGAGCGAACGCGTCAGCCGCCGAGCAGCTCGACCTTCACGTCCGCGGGGAACCCGGTCGTCGGGCCGGTCCGCCGGGCGAACTCGCGCACACCCGCCAGCTGCTCCGGGCCGAAGCGGAAGTCCAGGGTGGTGAAGTAGCGCTCCAGCACCTCGGAGTCGAAGGCCTCCCAGCGGGCGGCCTGCTCGGCCACCTTGGTGACCTCCTCCAGCGAGAGGTCACGGGAGGCGAGGAACGCCTCGTGGACCTTCTCGACGTATTCGGGGTGCGTGGCCAGGTAGTCCTTGCGGGCCGCCCAGACCGCGAAGACGAACGGCAGGCCCGTCCAGTCCTTCCACATCTGTCCCAGGTCATGGACCTCGAGCCCCAGCCTGGGGGCGTCGTGGAGGTTGGCGCGCAGCGCGGCGTCACCGATGAGGACGGCCGCGTCGGCCTCCTGCATCATCAGGCCCAGGTCCGGCGGGCAGGTGTAGTAGTCGGGCGTGACGCCGTAGCGCTCGGCGAGCAGCAGCTGCGCCAGCCGTACGGAGGTGCGCGAGGTCGAGCCGAGGGCCACCCGGGCGCCGTCCAGCTGCTCCAGCGGGAGCTGGGACACGATCACGCACGACATCACGGGGCCGTCGCAGCCGACGGCGATGTCGGGGAGGGCCACCAGGTCGTCGGCATTGCGCAGGTACTCGACCAGGGTGACGGGACCGATGTCGAGATCCCCTCTGACCAGCTGCTCACTGAGTCTTTCCGGGGTGTCCTTCGAGAGCTCCAGGTCGAGCAGGGTTCCGGTCCGTGCCAGGCCCCAGTAGAGGGGGAGGCAGTTCAGGAACTGGATGTGGCCGACGCGCGGCCTGCTGCGACGATCGTCGCCTTCTACGGGAGAGACGGTTGAATTGTCCACATCGCGAGGCTAGACCCGTGCCCGGAGGCGGGCATCATCGGGGCTCCCGGACCGCTCTCCGGACGCCTTGTCCGTCACCTCTCCGGGGGCCCAATCAAACATCCGGGTGAAGTGATCTTTCCCTCTACCGCTCCCTGTGGACTGCGTGCTAGGCTCATTCGCAAGTTGCAGTTTGGTTTCCCTTGCAGTACAGAGCCTGCGGAGCATGTAACCCGCAGGCTTTTGTAGTTTTCAGACTTGTTTGCAGGTTCTGGAGCAGGGCAACCCTTTGGCCCAAGGAGGGCTTATGGCTACCGGAACCGTCAAGTGGTTCAACGCTGAAAAGGGCTTCGGCTTCATCGCCCAGGACGGCGGCGGCCCGGATGTCTTCGTCCACTACTCCGCGATCAACGCGTCCGGGTTCCGCTCCCTCGAGGAGAACCAGGTCGTGAACTTCGACGTCACTCAGGGACCCAAGGGTCCGCAGGCTGAGAACGTCACCCCGGCCTAGTTGCCCGGGTCGGCCGATCGCGGCCGAGTGAGCATTACCCAAGGAGCCCCGCTCCCCCGCTTCGGCGGAGGAGCGGGGCTCCTGCCCTTTCCCCGGGCCTTCCGCTCGTTCCGGATGCCATGCCCGCGGAGTGCCCGGCCCTCCCGTCGCTCCGCCGGCCGGGCCCTCGCCCCCAATCATTCATTGTCGAGGCCCTGTGCAGAGCGTCACCCGATGCTGACGAGCCCGCCCATAACAAGGCAGACTGTTGACCGCGATACCAGCGGTACGGAACAGAGCGGGATCAGCAGGACCGGCGGGGCGAGCAGGACAGGGGGCATCATGGACCGCGACGACGGACCCGGTGTGCGCGTTCCGGAGCAACGCGCTCCGCGGGAACGGGCGGCCGTCACCGATCTGCGCTTCACCGTGCTCGGCCCCGTACGCGCGTGGCGCGGCGGCGAGGCCCTCCCGTCCGGCTCCCCGCAGCAACGCGCCCTGCTGGCCGCCCTGCTGCTGCGCGAGGGCCGCACGGCCACCGCGGCCGAACTCATCGACGCCCTCTGGGGCGACGACCCCCCGTCCCAGGCGCTGGCCACGGTACGGACGTACGCGTCGCGGCTCCGCAAGACGCTGGGCCAGGACACCCTGGTCAGCGAGTCCGGCGGCTACGCGATCCGCATCCCGCGCGAGGCCCTCGACCTGACGCTCGCCCAGGACCTGGCGGCCGAGGCGGAGAAGGCCCGCGGCGGCGGGGACCGCTGCCAGGCGCGCACCCTGATCAACAAGCTGCTCGGCCTGTGGGACGGCGAGGCGCTCGCCTCCCTCCCCGGTCCGTACGCCGACAACCGCCGTACCAGCCTGGAGGAATGGCGCCTCCAGCTCACCGAGGCCCGTCTCGACCTGGACCTGGAGGTCGGCTGCCACGCGGAGGCGGTCTCCGAGCTGACCGCCCTCACCGCGGCGCACCCCCTGCGCGAGCGGCTGCGCGAGCTGCTGATGGTCGCCCTGTACCGCAGCGGCCGGCAGGCCGAGGCCCTCGCGGTGTACGCCGACACCCGCCGGCTGCTCGCGGAGGAGCTCGGCGTCGACCCGCGCCCGGAACTCTCCCAGCTCCAGCAGCGGATACTCCAGGCCGACGAGGAGCTGGCCCGCCCGGCCGACGAGCCGGCCCCGGCCTCCGCCCCGGTCCGGCCCGCCCAGCTCCCGGCCACCGTCCCGGACTTCACGGGCCGCGCCGCGTTCGTGCGCGAGCTGGGCGCCCGGCTCGCCACCGCCGAGGGCTCCGTCATGGCCGTCTCCGCGCTGGCCGGGATCGGCGGCGTCGGCAAGACCACCCTCGCCGTGCACGTCGCCCACCAGGCCCGCCCGCACTTCCCGGACGGCCAGCTGTACGTGGACCTCCAGGGCGCGGGAGCCCGGGCCGCCGAACCCGAGACCGTCCTCGGCGCGTTCCTGCGGGCGCTGGGCACCGCGGACTCCGCGATCCCGGACACCCTGGACGAGCGGGCCGCGCTCTACCGCTCCGCCCTCGACGGCCGCCGCATTCTGATCCTGCTGGACAACGCCCATGACGCGGCCCAGATCAGACCGCTGCTCCCCGGCACCGCGGGGTGCGCGGCGCTGGTCACCAGCCGGGTCCGCATGGTCGACCTGGCGGGCGCGCATCTGGTGGACCTGGACGTGATGTCCCCCGAGGAGGCCCTCCAGCTCTTCACCCGGATCGTCGGTGACGAACGCGTGAGCACGGAGCGCGAGGCGGCGCTGGACGTGGTCGCGGCGTGCGGCTTCCTGCCGCTGGCCATCCGCATCGCCGCCTCCCGGCTGGCCTCCCGGCGCACCTGGACGGTCTCGGTGCTGGCCGCGAAGCTGGCCGACGAGCGGCGCCGCCTCGACGAGCTCCAGGCGGGCGACCTCGCGGTGAAGGCCACCTTCGAGCTCGGCTACGGCCAGCTGGAGCCGGCCCAGGCCCGCGCCTTCCGGCTGCTGGGCCTGGCGGACGGCCCGGACATCTCCCTCGCCGCCGCGGCGGCCCTGCTGAACCTGGACCTCCACGCGGCCGAGGACGTCCTGGAGACCCTGGTCGACACGAGCCTGCTGGAATCCGCCGCCCCGGGCCGCTACCGCTACCACGACCTGGTGCGGCTCTACGCGCGTGCCTGCGCGGAGCGCGACGAACACCCCCCGGTGGAGAGGGAGCTGGCGCTGTCGCGGCTGCTGGACTTCTACCTGTCCACGGCGGCGGGGGTGTACGCGCTGGAGCGGCCGGGTGAGCGGGTGCTGGAACACTTCTCGCGCACCGTGCACCCCGGGCTCACTTTTCAGGTCCGCGAGGCCGCCCTGGACTGGCTCTTCTCCGAATCCAGCGGGCTGCTCGCCTGCGCACGCCAGTCCGCGGCGTCCGGAATGCCGAGACGAGCCGCCGATCTGCTCATGGCGGTGGTGGACCTCGGTGAATCCGGCGCGAACGCACGCCAGTTCGCCACCGCCGCCACAGCGGTGAGCGAGGCGGCGCGGGAATCGGGCGACGCGCGCGCGGAGGGGCGTGCCCGCACGATGCTGGCCCATGTCCTCAGCGTGTCCGGCCGGTTCGCCTCCGCGGAGGCCGAGGCCCAGCAGGCCCTTGAACTCGGCCGTCTGGCCCACGACCCGGTTTCCCTGGCCCAGGCTCCGAACCAGCGGGGCATCATCGCCCTGTACGAGAACCGGCACACGGATGCCGAAACGCATCTGACCGCGGCCCTGGCCGCGTTCCGCGCGGACGGCAACAGGCCGGGCGAAGCCTCGGCCCTGTGCAACCTCTCCCGTGTCCACCTGGCGACGGGCCGGACGGCGAGTGCCGTGGAACTGGCGCAGATGGGCGTCGGTATCTACGAGACGGACGCCTCCGGCCTGGCCCTGCGGCTCGCCAACGGGAAGTACGCACTGGGACTGGCTCTCAGCGGTTCGGGCCGGACCGACCTGGCTCTGGCGACGCTGACCGACGCCATGTCCGTATTCCGTGACAGCCGTCAGCAGTTGTGGCACGGGATGACCCTGTTCCGGCTTGCCGAGCTGCACCTCGCCATCCGCCAGCCCGCCAGTGCGGCGTCACACGCCGAACAGGCGCTGGCCATCCTCCGGGGTATCGGCGGCGAGTGGCGACGCGGCAACGTCCTCATCACGCTGGGGCGCGCGCTCGTGGGCATCGGCCAGACCGACCGCGCACAGGTCTGCTGGAGCGAGGCACTCTCGATCTTCGAGGACCTGGGCTCGCCGGAGGCCGACTCCGTCCGTGAACTGCTGGCCCCGGTCCCGGCCGCCAGAGCCTCCTGACGGGCGTTCATCAATCGTTTATCGCCTCCCGGCACTCTCTACACATCGATCCGTCGCGTCGGGGGGCAGACGGATCGGCGAGTGGCCTCACCGTTAGGGTGAACGGCCCTGGAAGGCCCGCCCGGCGATCCACGGGGGAACCGCCGGGCGGGCCCGCCCATCCGCTGCCAGAACCTTTTCAGGAGTTGAGCTTCATGGCTGACAAGATCCTCAAGCCCACGGACGCGCACGCGACCGGCGAGGAGATCACCACTCAGGACGCCCACGCGACCGGTTCGCCGATCAAGCCGACGGACGCGCACGCCACGGGCGAGGAGATCACCACTCTGGACGCGCACGCCACGAGCGAGCCGGCCAAGTAGACCTATCTGCACGGGGAACGGCCGCGGCGGCGCGGAGGGGGAGCCGTCGCGGCCGCCGCACGTCCGGACGCGGGCGGGGGCGCTGTCGTGCGTGGGGTCAGGCATCCTCGGTGACGGGATGCAGCACGAGGCTTTCTCCA